>NZ_CAWORF010000010.1:0-3894 GCF_963883545.1 Escherichia sp. E4702
CGTAGGTCGATAAGGCGTTCACGCCGCATCCGACATTGGGAGCACCATGCCTGATGCGACGCTTATCGCGTCTTATCAGGCCTACAGGTCACACGTAGGTCGGATAAGGCGTTTACGCCGCATCCGACAAACAATGCCAAAGCAGATTACCCCGCCTTAACCGCTTTACCTTTCAACAACTTCCGCACCCATAACCTATTCGGATTTAACGCCGCCAGCGTACTGGCATCCATCGGAATCGGTTCTTCACTCATCTGTGCCGCCAGAATCTCGGCACACAGCGGGGCAGAACACAAACCGCGCGAACCTAAAGCAGCAAACATAAAGAGATCGTCATAAATCGGCGCGCTTACCGCCTCATCTTTCTGTTCCGCCAGCGACGCATATTCCACGAGTGTAGCGTCATAATCAGGCACGTTGCCTACCATTGGCAGATGATCGCGGGTGGCACAACGCACACCGCAGCGCGCCTCTTTATCACTGACATCAACCGTTTTCGCCCATTGTGCCTGCGGCAAACAATCAATCAATCGCTGGCGATTCTTCAGCTGATCGTCCTCACTGTACGCCGTATCTTCGCTGCCGCGATGATAACTGGCACCAATACAATGATGTTGATTCGCCGGATTTTGTGGCGTGAGATAACCGTCATAGCACAGCACTTGCTTCAGCTTCGCCAGTTCCGGCGTTGTCGGAATGTGGCTGACCTGACCAGCAACTGAATATACTGGCAGAGACGACGTTTGGCTGAAACGGCTGATTTGATACCCGTTCGCCAGTACCACCACACTATGCGACGCTTGCTGATCTCCTGCAAAATTCAACAACCAACAATCATCATTACGGCATAAATCCTGCAACTGATATTGATAATGAATCTGCAAACCCTGCTGTTGCGCCAGTTCCAGCACATTACGGGTCAGTTCTGCTGGACACAGCCAGCCACCTTGCGGATAAGTAATACCGCTGCAATTTGTCGCAACGCCCGTAATTTGTTCAACCGCATTAGCCTCAACGGCTACAGCCAGCTCTGCGGGTAAATCCATCGACAGCATCTGTGCGATTTTATGCTGGCTTTTCTCATCCCAGCCTAACTGCGTTACGCCGCACCAGTCATGATCAAATTTAACGGGTAATTGGTCGTAAAGCCGACGAGCAAAAGTAAACGCATTAGAGAAAAAGCGGTTCAACGCCCCATCGTGTTTACTTAAAAGCGGATACAGCGCCCCCTGGCGATTGCCGGAAGCACCCAGCGCGGGGGCCTCATCCGCACAATAAAGCGTTACCTGCCAGCCGCGACGTAATAGCGCCAGCGATAACAACGCGCTGGCAATACCGCCGCCGATAATCGCTGCTTCCCGTTTGCTGCTGCCCGTACGATTAAACCACGGCGTGGAGCAGGGGAGTGGTAATGTCTGTTCCATCACCCCACAAAGCATTTCCCGTTTGCGCCCAAAGCCCTTACGTTTTTGCATGGTGAATCCGGCTTCCTGCAAACCGCGGCGGACAAAACCGGCAGAAGTAAATGTCGCCAGCGTGCCGCCCGGACGCGCCAGTCGTGCCATGGCGTTAAACAGATTTTGCGTCCACATATCCGGGTTTTTCGCTGGCGCAAAGCCGTCCAGAAACCAGGCATCTACTTTTTGATTTAGCGAATCGTCCAGTTGGCTGGTCAGTTCGTTTATATCGCCAAACCATAAATCCAGCGTTACGCGGCCTTCATCGAGCAATAAACGATGGCAACCGGGCAGGGGCAAAGGCCACTGCGCCTGAAGCTGTTCCGCCCACGGCGCAAGTTCCGGCCAGTGTTGGTGCGCTAGCGCTAAATCCGCACGGGTGAGGGGAAATTTCTCAAAACTTATAAAGTGGAGGCGCTTTAACTGCGCCTGTGGACGCGCTTCGCGAAACTGATCAAATGCCTGCCAAAGCGTCAGGAAGTTTAATCCGGTGCCGAAGCCGCTCTCTGCTACCACAAACAGAGGATGTGGATGCTCAGGAAAGCGTGCCTCTAATTGGTTACCCCCAAGAAAAACATAACGCGTCTCTTCCAGTCCGTTATCGTTGGAAAAATAGACATCGTCAAAATCTCGGGAAACAGGTGTACCCTCAGCATTAAATTCAAGGTTGGCAGGTTGTATGGAGTAGTGTTTCACGTAAGTTACTCGTCTTACAGGCGGTGGCTCGATCTTAGCGATGTGTGCCAGGCTGCGCAAATTTCTCTATTAATTGGCTGATCGGACTTGTTCGGCGTACAAGTGTACGCTATTGTGCATTCGAAACTTACTCTATGTGCGACTTACAGAGGTATTGAATGAAACGTGCAGTGATTACTGGCCTGGGCATTGTTTCCAGCATCGGTAATAACCAGCAGGAAGTCCTGGCATCTCTGCGTGAAGGACGCTCAGGGATCACTTTCTCTCAGGAGCTGAAGGATTCCGGCATGCGTAGCCACGTTTGGGGCAACGTAAAACTGGATACCACTGGCCTCATTGACCGCAAAGTTGTGCGCTTTATGAGCGACGCATCCATTTATGCATTCCTTTCTATGGAGCAGGCAATTGCAGATGCTGGCCTCTCCCCGGAAGCTTACCAGAATAACCCGCGCGTTGGCCTGATTGCAGGTTCCGGCGGCGGCTCTCCGCGTTTCCAGGTGTTCGGCGCTGACGCAATGCGCGGCCCGCGCGGCCTGAAAGCGGTTGGCCCGTATGTGGTCACTAAAGCGATGGCATCTGGCGTTTCTGCCTGCCTCGCCACGCCGTTCAAAATCCACGGCGTTAACTACTCCATCAGCTCCGCGTGTGCGACTTCCGCACACTGTATCGGTAACGCAGTAGAGCAGATCCAACTGGGCAAACAAGACATCGTGTTTGCTGGCGGCGGCGAAGAGCTGTGCTGGGAAATGGCCTGCGAATTCGACGCAATGGGCGCGCTGTCTACCAAATACAACGACACCCCGGAAAAAGCCTCCCGTACTTATGACGCTAATCGTGACGGTTTCGTTATCGCTGGCGGCGGCGGTATGGTGGTGGTCGAAGAACTGGAACACGCGTTGGCACGTGGTGCTCATATCTACGCTGAAATCGTTGGCTACGGCGCAACGTCTGATGGCGCAGACATGGTTGCTCCGTCTGGCGAAGGCGCAGTGCGTTGCATGAAGATGGCGATGCACGGTGTTGATACCCCAATCGACTACCTGAACTCCCACGGTACTTCGACTCCGGTTGGCGACGTGAAAGAACTGGCAGCTATCCGTGAAGTGTTCGGCGATAAGAGCCCGGCGATTTCTGCAACCAAAGCAATGACCGGTCACTCTCTGGGCGCTGCTGGCGTACAGGAAGCTATCTACTCTCTGCTGATGCTGGAACACGGCTTTATCGCCCCGAGCATCAACATTGAAGAGCTGGACGAGCAGGCTGCGGGTCTGAACATCGTGACCGAAACGACCGATCGCGAACTGACCACCGTGATGTCTAACAGCTTCGGCTTCGGCGGCACCAACGCCACGCTGGTAATGCGTAAGCTGAAAGATTAATTCGGAGTAGATACTGTTACGGCCTGCAAGTTTTTTCCTGGTCCAGTCTCCCGGATTGCAGGCATGCCAGACACAGCGCCGTCAGGCGCTGTTTTTTTCATCCCTTCCGCGATTTTACGCCGCTACCGGATTATGCCGTGACGCATCGAACGGCACGCCTGACTTCAGCACTCCATACGCCACCTGTGCCAGCTTGCGCATCATCGCGCCGAGAATCACCTTTCCTTTCTTGCCATTAGCCGCCAGACGGTCGCGGAACGCCCGTCCCCACTCAGTCTTACTGGTGGCTACCATTGCAGGCATATACAACGCCCTGCGAAGCGACACATGTCCGGCTTTACTCAACCGGTTTGCCCCTCTCA
>NZ_CAWORF010000011.1:0-268852 GCF_963883545.1 Escherichia sp. E4702
CGCAGACAGCGCAGCTCTGGCATAACGCCACGTCGCATCCGCACTGGTGCGGCCTGACCCTGCTGGCCATCGATGGTGTGTTCTGGCGCACACCGGATACGCCGGAAAACGATAGTGCCTTTCCCCGCCAGACACATGGCGGAACCCCGGCACTCTACCCACAGGTTAAAATGGTCTGTCAGATGGAGCTGACCAGCCATCTGCTGACAGCAGCGGCCTTCGGCACGATGAAAAACAGCGAAAATGAGCTCGCGGAGCAACTGATAGAGCAGACCGGCGATAACACCCTGACCTTAATGGATAAAGGTTATTACTCACTGGGGCTGCTGAATGCATGGAGCCGGGCGGGAGAACACCGTCACTGGATGATCCCGCTCAGAAAGGGGGCGCAGTATGAAGAGGTCAGAAAACTGGGTAAAGGCGACCATCTGGTGAAGCTGAAAACCAGTCCTCAGGCGCGAAAAAAGTGGCCGGATCTGGGACAGGAGATGACAGCCCGCCTGCTGACCGTGACACGCAAGGGAAAAATGTGCCATCTGCTGACGTCGATGACGGACGCCATGCGTTACCCCGGAGGGGAAATGGCGGACCTGTACAGTCATCGATGGGAGATAGAACTGGGATACAGGGAAATGAAACAGACGATGCAACTGAGCAGGCTGACGCTGAGAAGTAAAAAGCCGGAGCTTGTGGAGCAGGAGTTATGGGGCGTGTTACTGGCGTATAATCTGGTGAGATATCAGATGATTAAAATGGCGGGCCATCTGAAAGGATACTGGCCGAATCAGCTGAGCTTCTCAGAATCATGCGGCATGGTCATGAGAATGCTGATGACCCTTCAGGGGGCTTCACCAGGTCGTATTCCGGAGCTGATGCAGGATCTTGAAAGTATGGGACAACTGGTAAGGTTGCCGACAAGAAGGGAAAGGGCCTTCCCCAGGGTGGTAAAGGAAAGGCCCTGGAGATACCCCATAGCCTCGAAAAAAGGCCAGTCAGTTGCTTAACTGACTGGCATTACACCCGAAGGTGGCGTGTTTATATTATGACTGATCCCTGTCTAACCAGTCGCCGCTTTCAATCAGCGTTAATCCATCGACGGGTCGTTGATAAACGTACATCCATGCACTCCCGTACGGCGTCTGAATCAACTGGCGCGCGTATTCACCGCCCCTGGTGCGCAAGGCATCAAGTTCGGCCAGCGTGGCGTTGTCAATACGATAAACTTCACCATGTACCGTTCCGTTTCCCGGAACTGCGCCTGGATAGTGGCCCAGGCTATACAACTGGTAGTTATCGATACTGAAATCGCCCAGCAACTGGGCATTTGTCATCCAGTGGCTGTTGCCTTGTTTGTGACGTAAACTGCCGTAGACAAATATTCGCATAGCTAAAACTCGAACTGATAGAGCAAATCCAGTGCCTGATCTACACCAGACACGGCTTCCAGATATAGCTTCGGCATCAGGCGATAACGTAACGTGAGTGTTGCTATAGAGTCAAATATCCCCACGCCGTATTTCACTTGTAAGCCTGGTAATACATAGCCGCTGACCACCACCTGGGAAGAATCACCTACCCCTTCGGTGTCGAGCGCTAAATTACTTACACCAAATGTCTCGCCGATTTTACCCACAATCTGACCACTTTGCGCAACCCCCAGACCAATCAGCATCGAAGTCATCGCCGCGCTGTCGCTCTGATCGCTCTCCAGCCCTTGTCCACGCAACAAGTAAGACAATGCAGCCTGTTGTGACATCGCCGGGTCAGAGAAGATCTCCGCTTTCGGCTCATCCGCCAGCCCGGTGACACGAACACCAGCGATTACGTCATCTTCTGTTGCATCCGGGTTACGAATGGCTTCGATATTGAGATAAGGTTGATCCGGTGGACCAGAGAACAGCAGCTCACCTTTGCGCACAATCAGATCCTGGCCATATGCATGGAAGCGTCCTTCAGGGATGTTAATTTGCCCGTTCAGGCCCAGCCCTTGTTTGTCCTGTACGACGTTGAGATCGCCCGTCAGCCGCGCCTTCAGGCCAAAGGCATCAATGCGCACGTTATTGCCGACGTGGACAATCAGGTTGCTGTTGATCGGAATTGACGCGGTTTTCGTCTCCTCCGGTTGCAGGTTATCGTTGAGCATCACCACATCGCTTGAGACACCCACCGCACTTTCCGGCAGATCGTGCACCACAATGCGCGCCCACGGTACATCCACGCGACCATCAAGGGTAAACAGGCTTGGTGTCGCTTCGAATACGATGTCAGGCGACACATCCATTCGCACCATCGGTGGTACGGTGATCCGGACCTTACTGCCTTTCGCCGTTACCCGCGCCCGCCAGTTTTCAATCTGGCTCCAGTCAGCATCACCGTTCAGGTAGATGTCACCCTGCTGAGTCCTCACGGTCCCCGCAAGCGTCGAGCGCATACCGTTAAAATTGACCGCAAGCTGACTCGGCTGCATATCAAATGGCATAAAGTTGCCGTCGATATCCACGCCCGTGACCTGTAGCTGACCAAACAGCTGCGGGCTTTGCACATCACCGCCCAGACGTAGGTTGGCGCTCACCATCCCCGCTGCTTTTTCACCACGCGTAAAGATGGGGTTCACCATTGCGAGGTTAAAATTGCGGATGTTGACGTTGCCACCAAGATTCCGGTGGCCTTGTGGATCGGTCACCTGCACCTGACCATCAAACTGGCCGTTATTGGTCAGACGGATGGTCCAGCCCAGCTCAGCGCGATTATTCCGCAGCTCTGCCGATAGGTTCAGCGTCTGAAACGCCACCGGTAGCGCCGCATCGTTGACGGTTTGCGTCACCTGCACGTTACGCCCCGAAAGAGTGATACTGCCCTGTGGCAGCCCCTCTTTGGTGGTGTCCCAGGCAACGTCCGCTTTACCCGTGAAGATACCGCTTGCCTGAGTAGTTTCCGGCATAAACGGTTTCAGCATTGCCAGGTCGAAGCGGTTGAGATTCACAACCGCACGCCCTTCAGCCCCGGCATCAATGGTTTGCGGCACGCACAGTTCCGCATTCGGGTTAAGCCAGCAGTGTGGCCCGATGCTGATTTTTTGCTCCTTATTGCGGTAATCCAGCGCAATATCGCGGGTCAGCGACCACGGGCCGACCGGCGTCTGGAAGCGCGTATTGCTAAGTGTTCCCTTCCAGCGTTCTTCTTTGCGATCAAAGCTACCTGCCAGATTAAGCTGCCCGGAAACCGGCTCGCCCTGAATCCTCAGTTGTAACTCGTGCTGCTTTTCGCTGCCTTTCGCATTCAGAGTAACGAGGCTGATATTCACATCCGGCTGCGAGATTTGCTCAACGCGCACGTCGAGTTTACCCGCAATCTGATCGGTGGATTTGATGTCGCCTTCCACGCGAACCTGCGACACAGAAAGTTCCTGCCAGCGCAAGCCGCGCGCGGTGATATCCGCCAGCAACTGCGGCGCTTCCACCGTACCGCGAACTTTCACCAGCCCTTTCGCTGTACCGCCAAGTCCTGGCAGCGCGTTATCCAGCCCCGGCGCATTGATGGTGGCGTCAAGATTGAGATCTTTTACCCCCAGCTCGCCTTTCACTTCGGCACTGTTTGGCCCCAGTTCCAGATGCAGACCTGGGATCATCCACTGCATATAACTGTTGCCTTTCAGCGTTCCCTCAACGTTCACTTTGTTATGTTTGACGTTGCCGGTCAGCTTCAACTCCGGCACGTCCATCTGCCAGGTGCCGCCGTACAGGCTACCGCGCGTTTTGATCAAACCATTGAGTTTCGATGGCCAGTCCGGGAACTCTTTCGCCGTATTAATGCCGTTGAACGTCAATTCGCCGCGCCAACTAATGGCCTGCTGCCAGTCGAGCAGCGCCTTCAGCTCGGTTTTTCCTTCCAGCGCCGCAACGGTGAGTTTATCGAGATTGACCTGCTGTTCATTCCCTTTCGCATCAAGGGTAATGGTCGCTGGCGGGATCTCCTGCCCTTTCACCGCCGTACGCATAGACAGCGTGTAATCGGTCATTTTGCCGGTGAGTTTCAGTTTCAGGTCATCCGCCTGATATTGCTTCTCACCAGTGAACGGCCAGTAAAGTTGTTTGCTGTTCACTTCCACGTTGAGCGGCAGTCCGGCTTCCGCCAGCCGCGTCTGAGCGCGCAAATCCATATCCACCGGGCCGGAAAGGTTAACGCCTATCTCCAGCTGTTCGCGCAGCGCGCCGCCCACTTTTAGCTTCACCTTTTCACCTTTCAACGGCTCCACATTCAAAGTGCTGTTGAGGGTGATATCTACTGGCCAGTTGTTGGACAATTGTGCCGTACCGCTGGCATTGACAATCCCCTGGTTAGAGTCAATATCCAGCGCGTCCAGTTTGGTATTGCCGTCGATGCTGCTCACTTTCAGCAGCATGGTGCTCACGGTGATATCCGTGTCGCCTGTCACGCGCAGTTGCTCGCCTTTAAACTCTTCAATGTTCAGGTTAAGCGGCAAATGCACGTCGGTCATTTCCGGCAATACCGGGCGAGAAAAGAGATCTTTCAGCGTTTCGCCGAGCGGCTTTTCCTCCGGCTGCGGATTTTCAATCTTCGGCTCGACCACTTCTTCCTGCGCCACGTCCGCCACTTTCGGCAAGGCAATCAGCAAGCCTTTCAGCGACGTCGGTTTCAGGGTCAGGGTTTTCTCCTGCCAGTTCAGGCCGGAGGTGAAGTCCATCACCGACACCGTAGTGTCATCAATCTTGATGTTGACGTTATCCAGCGCCACGCGTGTCAGTGTGATGGGATACGGCGTGGAGAGATCCAGCGGTCCACTATCTTCCTCTTCTTCAACCTGCTCAGAAGGAGGCATTTTTTTGCTGTCGATGTTGACCTGAATATCTTTCAGCGCCAGATCGTTAACACAAACGCTGCTGTTCCACAGACAATCCAGCCCAACGGCCAGGTGCAGATTGCCCGCTTTTACCGCCACGCCTGGCTGCTCATAACGAACGTCAGACAGGGTAAGGTCGCGCCAGCCGCCAGTGACCTTGCCGATGTCCAGCCCTGGCACCCAGCGGTCCGCCGCTTTAAATACCAGATGCAGGCCGCTAGTGGTGCCAACCAGAAATGCCACCGAGCCCAGCAGTAGTAAGATGACGATAACCGCGCCGAGGCTGATTTTTTTCCATAAACTCATAATTCTGGCCCCAGACCGATGTAAAACTGTAACCCGTGCTCGTCTTTATCCGCGACCGGTACGGCGAAATCGAGCTTGATTGGCCCGACCGGCGATTCCCAGCGCACGCCGACCCCGGTGCCGGTTTTGAAGTCGCTGCGGCGGATATCACTCACCGCTTCACCGCTATCGACAAACACCGCGCCCCACCATTTTCCGGTCACGTTGTACTGGTACTCCAGTGATCCGGTAATTAGCTTTGATGCCCCTTTCAGGTCACCATTGTCATATTTCGGCGCAATAGATTTGTATTTATAGCCGCGAATACTGCGGTCGCCCCCGGCGAAGAAACGCAGATCCGGCGGTACTTTGTCGAAGTCACCGGTTTCAATCCAGCCCAACGTGCCGCGCGTAACAAAGCGATGGCGATCGTACAGTGTGCGGATCCAGACGTTCTGTGCCTGGAAAACGGAGAAATCGACATCCGATCCCCAGGCTGTGTTGGAATAGTCGATAGAGTAGCGTTGCGAGTCGCCCCAGGTCGGCATCAGGCCGCCGCGTGATCGCGTCCGGCTAATCATCACACCTGGATAAAACAGCATTGTGGTGTTAGTAATTTCACCCTGAGTAAAGTGGTCGAGACTCCAGCGTAGGTTAATGGCGCGCTGCCAGCCGCTGGAAAGATCCCAGTAGCGGGAAGCGACCAGGGTAGTGGAATCGGATTCGGTGTCATTCAGGTCAGTACGCTTAAAACCGCCCTGCACCAAATAATATTGTTCCAGCGGATTCTTCAGCAGCGGCATTTTATAGCTGAAGTCGAGGGTCTGTTCCGGCGCGGAAATACTGGTACTGGTAGTCAGACTGTGACCGTATGAGTTCATCCACGGCTTTTTCCACGTCGCTTTCACGCGCGGTCCCACGTCCGTAGAGTAACCGACCCCGGTTTCGATGGTGTTTTCTGTTCGCGGCGAAACCACGCCCGTCAACGGTAATACTTTCGTTTCGCGCGCTTTATCAAATTGCGGTGCCACTACTACCGAATTAAACCAGCCAGTCGCGGAAAGGCGACGGTTCAGTTCCGCCAGATCTTTTGACTCGTATTCATCGCCTTCTTTGAACGGTACCAGGTTTTGCAGGTACTCGTCGCGAATTTGCGAACCTTCAAAGGTCACATGCCCAAAGCGGTAACGTTCGCCACTGTTGTAATCAATATCCCAGTACGCTTTATGCAGGCCAAGCGCTATGCCTAACTGAGCTTTGGTAAATTCGCTATCGAAATAGCCTTTACGCAGCGCAATACTGGTTAAGGACTTTTTGAAATTTTCATAATCGCCCTGGTTTAGCACCGTACCTATAGCCGGGCGAGTATCCAGCAACTTCAAATAGTCTTTATCGGTTCGCGCACCGCCGCGCAAGACAACATCGGTGCCGCCAATCAATACGGGTACACCCGGTGTAACTTTAGCAACCAGCACCTGCCGTCCTTTCTTTGGCGGTGGCTGGAGATCAAATTCAATTGTTGGCTGGTAATAGCCCAGTGCTTTTAGACCTTCCCGAATGGCATCATCAACACGTGCGCGAAAGCGCCGGTCTGGCGTCACTTCATCACTTTGAATCGTAGAAAGCTGTGCACGAACGTTTTTTTTCCAGCTGTCCCGATAACCCTTCCACCTGTAGACGGACATTCGCGGCGATGGCAGAACCACTAAAGCAGAGTAAGCTTACACAGCATAACTGTCGGATATAGCGCACATTTTCTCCTGAATATCCTTTATTCCTGCCCCTGGAACTCCGTTAAACGGCTTAACAATAATCCAGCAATATGGATTAAAAAGCAGACTAAACCCAAAATATTACTTATGTTTTACTTTAGACCCATTCACGGGGGTTATTGTGTGCAAATACGTCCCTTGTTACAACCTAAACCCCTATGACCGACTTTCGGGAGAACGACACCATGAGTTTATTTGATAAAAAGCATCTGGTTTCCCCCACCGATGCCCTTCCTGGACGGAATACCCCGATGCCCGTAGCTACGCTGCATGCGGTCAACGGTCACTCAATGACAAATGTGCCTGACGGAATGGAGATCGCCATTTTTGCGATGGGCTGTTTCTGGGGCGTTGAACGCCTTTTCTGGCAACTTCCCGGTGTTTACAGTACTGCCGCAGGCTACACTGGCGGTTACACGCCAAACCCGACTTATCGGGAAGTGTGTTCCGGTGAGACCGGCCACGCCGAAGCGGTGCGAGTGGTTTACGATCCGTCGGTAATCAGCTATGAACAACTGTTGCAGGTTTTCTGGGAAAACCACGATCCTGCACAAGGGATGCGTCAAGGTAATGATCACGGCACGCAGTACCGTTCCGCGATTTACCCGCTGACGCCAGAACAGGATGCCGCCGCCCGCGCAAGTCTGGAACGTTTTCAGGCCGCAATGCTCGCCGCCGATGACGATCGCCAGATAACCACCGAGATTGCTAACGCCACACCGTTCTATTATGCCGAAGATGACCACCAACAGTATCTACATAAAAACCCTTATGGCTATTGCGGAATTGGCGGAATAGGCGTTTGTCTGCCGCCTGAAGTGTAGTATTAAAAGGTGGCCCCAAAGTGAAATGAGACAAAAATTTAACCCTCTGGCGACTTTACAGTACCTTACGCTATACTAGCCTCTGAAAATGCCGGTTCACTCTCTTCGAATCGGCTTTCAATGTGTATTTCACACAAATTAATCAACTTCCCCTTCCGAGGATCTGACCTGAACGGTTAGATAAGATATGTTAAACAGTATTTTAGTCATACTCTGCTTGATCGCTGTAAGTGCGTTCTTCTCGATGTCTGAGATCTCGCTTGCCGCCTCACGCAAAATCAAACTTAAACTGCTGGCTGATGAAGGCAATATAAATGCCCAACGCGTTATGAATATGCAGGAAAATCCCGGCATGTTCTTTACCGTGGTACAAATCGGTCTGAACGCAGTGGCGATTCTCGGCGGTATCGTCGGTGATGCGGCGTTTTCCCCGGCTTTTAACAGCCTGTTCTCCCGCTATATGTCGGCAGAGCTCTCTGAGCAACTGAGCTTTATTCTCTCTTTCTCGTTAGTGACTGGCATGTTTATCCTGTTTGCGGATTTAACCCCGAAACGCATCGGTATGATTGCGCCAGAAGCTGTGGCTTTGCGTATCATCAACCCGATGCGCTTCTGCCTGTACGTCTGCACCCCGCTGGTGTGGTTCTTCAACGGCCTGGCGAACATGATCTTCCGTATCTTTAAACTGCCGATGGTGCGCAAGGATGACATCACTTCCGATGATATTTACGCGGTAGTAGAAGCGGGGGCGCTGGCGGGGGTATTACGTAAACAAGAGCATGAACTGATTGAAAACGTGTTCGAGCTTGAATCCCGTACTGTCCCGTCATCTATGACTCCGCGTGAGAACGTCATCTGGTTCGATCTCCACGAAGACGAGCAAAGTCTGAAGAATAAAGTGGCGGAACATCCGCACTCAAAATTCCTCGTCTGTACTGAAGATATCGACCACATCATCGGCTATGTGGATTCGAAAGATCTGCTTAACCGCGTGCTGGCCAATCAAAGCCTGGCGCTGAACAGTGGCGTCCAAATTCGCAACACGCTGATCGTGCCAGACACGCTGACCCTTTCTGAGGCGCTGGAAAGTTTTAAAACTGCGGGCGAAGACTTTGCAGTAATCATGAATGAATACGCGCTGGTGGTGGGGATAATCACCCTCAACGACGTGATGACCACACTGATGGGCGATCTGGTTGGTCAGGGTCTGGAAGAGCAGATTGTGGCGCGTGATGAGAACTCATGGCTAATCGATGGCGGAACACCGATTGATGACGTGATGCGTGTACTGGATATTGACGAGTTCCCGCAGTCAGGCAATTACGAAACCATTGGCGGCTTTATGATGTTTATGCTGCGTAAGATCCCCAAACGCACTGATTCGGTGAAATTCGCCGGCTACAAATTTGAAGTGGTGGATATCGATAACTACCGCATCGACCAGCTGCTGGTAACGCGGATCGACAGCAAAGCCACCGTCCTTTCGCCAAAACTGACTGACGCTAAAGATAAAGACAAAGATAAAGAAGAAAACGTCGCATAACCTCAGAAACATCAACGGCTCCTGAATCAGGAGCCGTCTTATTACTGCATAGCACTTTGGTTAAGCCATCTCTGTTTGCAGACGCATAACCTGACGGTTTACCTCGGACATCACTGATAAATGCAGTTTATCCTTCACTTTTGGGATAAGAATTTTACCCTTATCAAATTCAAAAGCGCCAACATCCTTGATGTATAACCGTCCACGAAACAGGATCTTCACGTACTTCGCCACTTGCAGTGGGTTGTACCGTTGGAAAATTTTCATTGTTGTCTCCTGCTGAGTATTACGCCTTTGCGGTACCACAATCGGTCCAACTATTATGAGGCGCAAATTTTAATGCCTAATGACTATAGACTACTGCGGTAATGTTTCCAGCCTGTATGAGTTTTTTTACCGTAACGTTACAATTATTCAGAATTATCTTTTCGCCTAATCAGAATCTTTAGTATAAGCATTCATTTTTCATATGATTTGTGCGCTTGTCCGCAAACTGGCATCACACGTGCGGGATTTTCGATAAATAGCACATATGATTAAAAGTCAGACCCAAGTGGTCGGATCACCTGCATATCATAAGAAGGAAACACCATGACTCTACGCAAGATTCTGGCCCTCACCTGCCTGCTGCTGCCGATGATGACCTCCGCACATCAGTTCGAAACCGGCCAGCGAGTACCGCCGATTGGCATTACCGATCGTGGCGAGTTGGTGCTTGATAAAGATCAGTTTAGCTACAAAACCTGGAACAGCGCGCAGTTAGCGGGAAAAGTGCGAGTGCTACAACATATTGCTGGTCGTACGTCAGCCAAAGAGAAAAACGCGACGCTGATAGAAGCGATTAAATCGGCGAAGTTGCCGCACGATCGCTACCAGACCACCACCATTGTCAACACAGATGACGCAATTCCGGGTTCCGGCATGTTTGTGCGCAGCAGTCTGGAAAGTAATAAAAAGCTTTATCCGTGGTCGCAGTTTATTGTCGATAGCAACGGCGTCGCGCGCGGCGCCTGGCAGTTGGATGAAGAGAGTTCTGCCATTGCCGTGCTCGATAAAGACGGCCGTGTGCAATGGGCGAAGGACGGAGCGCTCACCCAGGAAGAGGTGCAGCAAGTGATGGACTTGCTGCATAAGTTGCTCAATAAATAGAAACTCTGAATCCTGGATTCAGGAACGATTCACGCGGGGTATAATCCAGCGGTTTACCCTGCCAATCGTGTACGTGCGCTCCGGCTGCGGCTGCAACAGCGTGGCCGGCGGCAGTGTCCCAAATATTGGTTGGTCCGAAACGTGGGTAGAGCTGCGCCTGCCCTTCCGCCACCAGACAGAATTTCAGCGAAGAGCCAATGGACGTCGTCTGATGTTCGCCAAGCTGTTGCAGATACTCTTTCAGCTCTGCATCCGCATGGGATCGGCTGATGACCACCAGCGGCGGCCGCGCATCGCGTACCTGAATCTGCTTGCGCACGCCGCACTCTTCTTTCCAGGCTTTGCCTTCTGCCGCACTGTACATTACGTTCATTACTGGCGCATACACCACACCTAAAATCGGTTTTCCGTGGTCGATGAGCGCAATATTAACGGTGAATTCGCCGTTACGTTTAATAAACTCTTTAGTGCCATCCAGCGGGTCCACCAGCCAGTAACGTTGCCAGTGCTGACGGACTTCCCAGCCGGGAGGATCTTCTTCAGACAGAACCGGAATATCCGGCGTCAGCGTACGTAAACCGTCCATGATTACGGTATGCGCGGCAATGTCCGCCGCTGTCACCGGTGAGTTATCCGCTTTGCTGACGACGTCCATCGGTTTCGTCCCGTCGTAGACCTGCATAATGGCATCGCCCGCAATCCGTGCGAGTTGACATACTTGTTCTAACATTCTCCACCTCTTTTGTTTCAGTGGTGTTAACTCGTTGTTTTACTTATACCCTATCGTTAAAGAATCCGCCAACTGTGATGGCGTCATCGTTTCCTGATTTATTATTTATGGCATCCTTCAACGCTCTGTATGAAAGACGTTTCATCTACTCATTCATAAAAGGATGCCCAGATGGTTAAGTTTAGTGCAACGCTCCTTGCTACGCTGATTGCCGCCAGTGTGAATGCGGCAACAGTCGATCTCCGCATAATGGAAACCTCTGATTTGCATAGCAATATGATGGATTTCGATTATTACAAAGACTCCGCCACAGAAAAATTCGGACTGGTTCGTACTGCGAGTCTGATTAATGACGCGCGTAATGAAGTGAAAAACAGCGTGCTGGTCGATAACGGCGATTTGATTCAGGGGAGTCCGCTGGCAGATTACATGTCGGCGAAAGGATTAAAAGCAGGTGATGTTCATCCGGTTTATAAGGCGCTGAATACGCTGGATTATACGGTCGGCACACTCGGCAATCATGAATTTAACTACGGTCTGGATTACCTGAAAAATGCGCTGGCAGGGGCGAAATTCCCTTATATAAACGCCAACGTCATTGACGCTAAGACCCAACAGCCCATGTTTACGCCGTTTTTAATTAAAGACACCGAAGTGGTCGATAAAGACGGGAAAAAACAGACACTGAAGATTGGCTACATCGGCGTCGTGCCACCGCAGATTATGAGCTGGGATAAAGCCAATTTATCCGGCAAAGTCACCGTTAACGATATTACTGAAACAGTGCGCAAGTACGTACCAGAAATGCGCGAGAAAGGGGCCGATATTGTTGTCGTTCTGGCTCATTCTGGTTTGTCTGCCGATCCGTATAAAGTGATGGCGGAAAACTCGGTTTATTATCTCAGTGAAATTCTGGGCGTTGACGCCATTATGTTTGGCCATGCTCACGCCGTCTTCCCGAGTAAAGATTTTGCCGATATTAAAGGCGCGGATATTGCCAAAGGTACGCTGAACGGTGTTCCGGCGGTAATGCCTGGCATGTGGGGCGATCATCTGGGCGTGGTTGATCTGCAACTCAATAATGACAGCGGGAAATGGCAGGTGACGCAGGCCAAAGCCGAAGCACGGCCTATTTACGATATCACCAATAAAAAATCTCTCGCCGCAGAAGACAGCCAACTGGTAGAAACGCTAAAGGCCGATCACGACGCCACACGCCAGTTTGTCAGCAAACCGATCGGTAAATCTGCCGACAATATGTATAGCTATCTGGCGCTGGTGCAGGATGATCCGACCGTGCAGGTGGTGAACAACGCGCAAAAAGCGTATGTCGAACATTACATTCAGGGCGATCCCGATCTGGCAAAACTGCCCGTGCTCTCTGCTGCCGCGCCGTTTAAAGTCGGTGGGCGTAAGAACGACCCTGCCAGCTATGTCGAAGTGGAAAAAGGCCAGTTGACCTTCCGTAATGCCGCCGATCTCTATCTCTATCCCAATACGCTTATCGTGGTGAAAGCCAGTGGTAAAGAGGTGAAAGAGTGGCTGGAGTGCTCCGCCGGGCAGTTTAACCAGATTGATCCTAACAGCACTCAACCACAGTCGTTGATCAACTGGGATGGTTTCCGCACCTATAACTTTGATGTGATTGATGGTGTGAATTATCAGATTGATGTTACCCAGCCCGCCCGCTATGACGGTGAATGTCAGGTGGTTAATGCCAATGCTGAAAGGATTAAGAACCTGACCTTTAACGGTAAACCCATTGATCCGAACGCCATGTTCCTCGTTGCCACCAATAACTATCGCGCTTACAGCGGCAAATTTGCCGGAACAGGTGATAGCCATATTGCCTTTGCTTCACCGGATGAGAACCGCTCGGTACTGGCAGCGTGGATTGCTGAAGAGTCTAAACGTGCGGGAGAAATCCACCCGGCGGCAGATAACAACTGGCGCCTAGCGCCGATTGCTGGCGATAAGAAACTGGATATCCGTTTCGAAACTTCCCCGTCAGATAAAGCCGCAGCATTTATTAAAGAGAAAGGGCAGTACCCGATGAATAAAGTCGCGACCGATGATATCGGCTTTGCGATTTATCAGGTGGATTTGAGTAAGTAAAACACTTCTTTTTCGGCCTACAAATCATCAACCGCATCCGGCATTTACTGGCGGATGCGATGCTGACGCATCTTATTCGCCCTACAAGNNATGAACCGTAGGCCGGATAAGCGCATCCGGCANTTATTGGCGGATGCGATGCTGGCGCATCTTATCCGCCCTACAAGCTATGAACCGTAGGCCGGATAAGCGCAGCGCATCCGGCTCTTCCTGGCGGATGCGATGCTGACGCATCTTATCCGCCCTACAAGCCATGAACCGTAGGCCGGATAAGCGCAGCGCATCCGGCATTTATTGGCGGATGCGATGCTGGCGCATCTTATCCGCCCTACAAACCATGTACCGTAGATACTGTTACGGCCTGCAAGTTTTTTCCTGGTCCAGTCTCCCGGATTGCAGGCATGCCAGACACAGCGCCGTCAGGCGCTGTTTTTTTCATCCCTTCCGCGATTTTACGCCGCTACCGGATTATGCCGTGACGCATCGAACGGCACGCCTGACTTCAGCACTCCATACGCCACCTGTGCCAGCTTGCGCATCATCGCGCCGAGAATCACCTTTCCTTTCTTGCCATTAGCCGCCAGACGGTCGCGGAACGCCCGTCCCCACTCAGTCTTACTGGTGGCTACCATTGCAGGCATATACAACGCCCTGCGAAGCGACACATGTCCGGCTTTACTCAACCGGTTTGCCCCTCTCACACTGCTGCCTGATTCATAACGCCGTGGTGTCAGACCCGCAAAAGCGGCGAACTGTCTGGCACGGGCGAAGCGGTCCTTCAGACCGATATAAGCCAGCAATACCGCAGATGTTTTTTCTCCGATACCCGGGATGCTTTCCAGCAGTTTCCTGCGGTGTTTCATATCCGGATCATCGTCCGTCAGGTCTTTTATCTGCTTCTCAAGACGCTTCAGCTCTGCTTCAAGCCACAGAAGGTGGGCATCAATACTCGGCCTCTGGACTTCCCGCGCCGTTTCAGTGCGATTCAGTTCCTGCGTGTGCATATCTGTCAGCGCCTGGTGGCGTACCACCAGGGCACGCAACGCGCGTTCAAGCGGGTGAGGCGCTTCCCAGGCTGCAGGGCGCTTCTGACGACAGAACTCTGCCAGCATGCGCGCATCAACGGTATCGGTCTTGTTACGCAGTCCTTCACTCTGAGCGAAAGCTTTGCCGAGCGCAGGGTTAATGACTGACACGATGTAGCCAGCATCGTAAAGGCACTCTGCGGCAACTTCCATATAGGTGCCGGTCGCTTCGATGCAGATATGCGCATGGTCAATCTTGTGACCCTTCAGCCAGCTCACCAGCTCATCGTGCCCTTTAGGGGTGTTAGCGAATTTTTTGGTGCGATGACGGCCATCAGGGCGCAACACATCGACATCCAGTTTCTCTTTAGCGGTGTCGATACCAATATAATGAAGTTCATGTTCCATAGTGAAACCAACCTTGCAAATACGGATTACCGGGAAAACCGGTCCATGATACTGTCCGGTTTATCACTTTGGGAGAAAGGCAGTCCGCTGCATAAATCTACCGCGCAGGTTAGAACCCAAGGCCGGATACGGCATGCGGACTGCAGGCAGAGAAAACTGGCCAATTTTCTCTGCACAGGAGGGATAATACAAGGTCGGATAAGACGCGTCAGCGTCGCATCCGACGATACGCGGCAATGCTGCCTCCAGCACTAAAGAATAAGGGAACCCGATGGTTCCCTTTTTCACATCATTGACAATCGCCGCCTGTTCCAGGCAAACTTCCCGCTTTGTCGATTTCCTTCTGAAAAGACGTACGCGTTAAATCCTGCCAACGCACCGTAACCCTGAAAACCAGAGAGATGAGACGGGGAGACTCCTCGCCTTGCGCTGCATTCTGGAGTAATGCATGACTGCTGTAAGCCAAACAGAAACACGATCTTCTGCCAATATTTCGCTCTTCCGCATCGCTTTTGCGGTTTTTCTCACCTACATGACCGTAGGGCTGCCGTTGCCGGTTATCCCGCTGTTTGTTCATCATGAACTGGGCTATGGCAACACCATGGTCGGAATTGCCGTCGGGATTCAGTTTCTGGCTACGGTGCTGACGCGTGGCTACGCCGGACGGCTGGCCGATCAATATGGTGCAAAACGTTCGGCGCTTCAGGGTATGTTCGCCTGTGGTCTGGCTGGCGGCGCGCTGCTGCTGGCGGCGCTTTTGCCTGTCTCCGCACCGATTAAATTTGCCCTGCTGGTCGTCGGGCGTTTGATTCTTGGTTTTGGCGAAAGCCAGTTGCTGACGGGCGCTTTGACCTGGGGATTGGGCATTGTCGGGCCGAAACACTCAGGCAAAGTGATGTCGTGGAACGGGATGGCGATTTATGGCGCACTGGCGGTGGGCGCACCGCTTGGCTTGTTGATTCATAGCCATTACGGTTTTGCCGCACTGGCGCTTACGACAATGGCATTGCCTTTACTGGCGTGGGCTTGTAACGGCACAGTCCGCAAAGTACCGGCAATGGCGGGAGAACGTCCATCGCTGTGGAGCGTTGTCGGACTTATCTGGAAACCGGGTCTTGGTCTGGCGCTTCAGGGCGTTGGCTTTGCGGTTATCGGAACTTTTGTATCGCTCTACTTTGCCAGCAAAGGATGGGCGATGGCAGGTTTTACACTCACCGCATTTGGCGGCGCATTTGTCGTGATGCGCGTGATGTTCGGCTGGATGCCAGACCGTTTTGGCGGCGTGAAAGTGGCGATTGTCTCTTTGCTTGTCGAAACGGTAGGTTTGTTGCTGCTCTGGCAAGCGCCTGGCGCGTGGGTGGCATTAGCTGGTGCGGCGTTAACCGGGGCAGGGTGTTCACTTATCTTCCCGGCGCTTGGTGTGGAAGTGGTTAAGCGCGTTCCGTCTCAGGTTCGCGGTACTGCGCTCGGCGGTTATGCGGCGTTTCAGGATATCGCCCTCGGTGTTTCCGGGCCACTGGCAGGTGTCCTGGCGACCACATTTGGCTACTCGTCGGTATTCCTTGCCGGGGCGATATCGGCGGTGCTGGGGATTATCGTGACGATACTGTCATTTCGTCGTGGTTAACTCAATAACCAGACCAACATCACGATGATGGCGGTCAGCAATATCCACAGGCTGGGGCGCATGGCCATTTCTTGCATCGTGTTAATGAATGGCGTAAAGGGATTGAGTAACGGTTGAATATCTCGCGGTTCAATCCCATTCACCCGCCGTTGATAAAGCTGGTTGAGGATATCCTCGGCCTGTGCGGAAGTCAGGGCTGATTGCTGAGAAAGGCCATATTTTTGCTCAACATAGCTCGATAATACTGTCAACTCGCTGGCATCCAGTGGCTGTTTTAGCGCCATCTGAAGCGACTCCAGCGTCGGTGTATTTTGCTGACTTAACACCTGGCGTGCCTGCAACCAGGTAACCAGGTGGGTAAACATTTTTGCCGGGATCAACTCACCATTTTTTACCCCAGAAAGTTCCAGCATAGATTGCCAAATCTGTTTGCTGGGTTCTCCTGTTGCCGCCGCGAGTTTAGTCACCAGTTGCTTAAGCGTATTGTGTTCTGCCGGTAGCAAAGGGCGATCGGTCGCCTGGCGCTGTTGCGGCTGCGGGATAACCATCTTCCCTTCCTGTAACAGCGTCAGGACGGTTTTTAATTGCTCCGGTGAGAGTTGATTCAGCGGCGTCTGACCAAAGTTATGACGAATGTAATCTGTGACCGCCTGACGATTATTCCCCAGCCGTAAATACTCGCTCAATTGCGCCAAAAGCTGGCGGACAGAATGGCTTTCTTGCGCGGCCAGTAAACGTTGTGCAAGGTTTTGTTCTGCGGCGGGGAAATTGCGTGAAAGTAACGGTGAATCGCCGGGCAGACCGATGTCGTGCTTTATACCAGCCCACAATTCCGCGCTCTGCTGTTGCGTCAGCGAAGTCACTTTGGTTATCAAACTTTCCAGCACTGTACGTTGCAAGCTGGATAAAGGCTGATTGCCTGCGCCAGACGACAGTTTATCCCCCTGACCCGGTGGTTGCCCAGGAGGGGCGGAAATTGGTTGTATCATTACGTATCCTTATACCTGAAATCATCGCAAGTATGCCTGGCCGCGAGATTATGGCACACTTGTCCGGTTAACTCTCGTTCTCATACAGGTACCACAAACGTGAAAATCCTTGTTGATGAAAAAAGTGATGATTTAATTTATTGATATAAAAGGATTTGTATCAGCGTATGTCCACGCAGTGACCACATTTTCGAGAGGTAGAGCAAGCCCGCAACATTGCGGGCTTTGTCTTATGGTTCGATCGCCGTTTTGAGCCGTTGTGTTGCTACATCAAAATAATGATCACTGGTTTCTATACCAATAAATTTGCGTCCTGCTTTCAGTGCAGCCACACCCGTTGTCCCTGACCCCATAAAAGGATCAAGGACTGTTCCGCCACTATTCACAGTCCTGACCAGTTCCGCCATTAGTTCTTCTGGTTTTCCGGTCGGGTGCATTTTCTTTGACGGGATAACCGGGTACGTCATGCAGCCGTCGAACGGTCCCGAAGGTGATTTATCTAAATGGCCTTTGCTGCCCCAGACGATGTATTCGCACTGGTGCCGGAAATACCCGGTATGTGGTGTTCGTGACCCCCTCCCTTTGTTCCACGCAATGATGCCGCGCCATGTAAAGCCACTGGCCTGAAACGCATCGGTTAAAGCTGGTAGTTGTCGCCAGTCAGTAAATACCAGGGCATAACCGCCCGGCCTGACTGCGCGGTGTGCCTGTGCCATCCATAATTGTGTCCAGTAAGCCCACGAACGGGCGTCCATGTTTTCACCCGCGAACCCATCAAAGCGGTGAAGGTTCTCGCCGTTCAGATATTTTGCATGGCTGCCCTGGTTGGTGCGTCCGGCCTTGTGTGTCGCACCCGAACTGTAAGGCGGGTCAGTAATTAAGGCATCAATGCTTTCTGGCTCAATCAGCGGCAATATTTCCAGCGCATTTCCACGACAGAGCGTGGCATTGTCAGTCTGGTAAATCTTAGTGTGTTCCGGTGTATGTACTGGCTGGTGCTGGATTGCGATCCCCACGGTCATAACTCCTCATGCGTGTGGGGTGCTCAATGGCTCTCGTTATCTGGTTAAGTGTTTTGCAGCGCGGACATTTTATTTCAATGTAGAGAAATGAGGCGCGGGCAAGTAGTTTGTTGCAATTTTTGCATCGTACATTTTGCGTCATTTGCGGCACCTCTTGTGTGGTTACTGCTGCCGATATGATAGCAAATCGATCGTTTTTATCGATCGGATTTATTGCATCGATCTGTTATGCCTATTGCTTATGGGTGGTGCCCTCATTTGTGAGGACACCAAAAAGAAAACCCGCAGTTTTTACGGTGCGGGTTTGTTGTTCATGTCTGTCTGATAGGGTGCCTTATCGACCTTACCCTGGCAACCGATTGACGGGGGATTGCTCCCCCGTCGCGGTTTCCTTACTGCTTACACTGTAAGATCGCCGCAAACTCCGCTCCCCAGAAGCTCATCCGTATTTCACACAGCGAACCGTGTAGCATCCAGATGATGAGGATTGCCGTCACGCAGAACGTGATGGCTATAAGCGATTTTTGCGACATAGCACTTGCTCCTTTTTTTGCAAAGGCGCTAAGCTCTTGCCCGCTTATTGATTACGTTGTGAAACGCCCAGAGTTGAACATAAGGTTTAGTTGGGCCTTTTTACATCTGGCCTTCGTGTTTGCTGTCCAGCCATCAGTCGAAAGGTGTCCGCGTGAATTCTAGCCTGCTTTTTTTTCTTGCTTCAATACGTTGACTAATTTCAACACTCTGTTGTGCATATCCTGAACGCAGACATTATTCAGTCACGCATTTGATACATGCTTCCGCCGGCGTTCGCGCCGGTTTTTTGTCCTGTTGCTGCGTAGATCGTCATGTGCGATCGAGGCGCGGTATTGATCCTTTTTTCAGTTTAATTCTGGCTCTTGATTTTACGCAGGCCGCGCCGCGTCTGGCTTCTTTGTTTGATGGTTGTTTGATGCGATCCTTTAGTGATCGTTTTTCGTCTCGCGTAAAGCATGAAAACTCTTTTAATATCATGCTGTTTTATTGCTCCTGTCATTTGCGTGATCGTAAAAACCTCTCTGAAAACTGAAAAAAATTTCAAAGCGTGAAATTTCAGATCTTCGCTTTTCCCTCAGTTACTGCGCGGGCTGGCGGTCATTTTTGCACGGCAGAAAACTGAAAAAGTGTTTCGACACAAAACCCGCGGGTTGGAGGGGGTAGCGCGGTTTACGTCACCTCACGCTTTACGTCACACCGTTTACGCGGTATGTGCATACAGCGCCAGAATGGTATGCAGAACGCATTAATCAGGTGGTGGATATGAAAACGCACGGTCGAAGCCGTGCGTTGTGTGGTGGGGCGTTTATGTGGCTTTTATGTCGGGTTATCAGGCGATAAGGTCGCCGTATTTTTCACGCAGACTCGTGGCCTGTTGGGCATCTGCGGCAAGTTCGCCGCTGTTCATCGGTGCGCCAGTGTTGCTGTGGGTGTGGTTTGCTGTATGTGTGGCCAGCAATTGAATCAGGTCCAGAATATCAGTCAGCAACGTCAGCAGGTTAAGCCCGGACTTTTCCCGCGAGCCGCTGCGACCAATAAACACTGTCGGGGCGGTAAACTCCAGACCGCCGTCCGCCCTGCATGTTCTGCGGCCTCCCACGTTTTCAGTCAGGTCGTGCTCAATCGTTGACGTTGCGCCTTTAAGTTTAGTCAGCAAATCCTGCGCCACCATCTGGATGTGTTCGCCGGCTGCGATCGCGTAATTGCCGGTAGTAAGGTGTTCTGTCTGGCCTGTCATCAGCTTGCTGGTACCAAGAACACTGGTTATGTCGTTTGCCTGGACTGTTGTTGTTCTGGTTGTTGTTGTGCGTTCTTCCTGGTCGCTGTTAATGGTTCGCCTGGCAGAATGCTCCCTGATTTGCTGGTCGGTTTCCCTGTGCCAGCTTCCGTCAGTCGTGACACGCTGAAACACTTCTGCGCGCTGTTGCTGCAACTGTTCGCCGGGCTTTACATCAGGCAGGTTATGTCCGGCAGGTAAGATTTGCCTGATGACAGGTTTATCCGGGCGGCCTTCAATACTGGATATTTCCACGATGGTGCCTGCCGGTGGGTAGGCAAAACATCCCGCCTCGCTACCAGCCATCGGGACAGGGAGCGGTACTGCCGGGTAAACAGGCGTATCGCTTTTGTCGTTGCCGTTCTCATCAAGCAGCTGCACGTCCACGGCGTAGCGTGGGCGGAAACTGTCGGCTACATCGCCCAGGGTGGCGGATTCCGTTGGTGCGACGACCCGCGCCAGTCTGGTGTGTAGTGTACCGCTGGCCAGTTCCGGAAACTGCGTTTCCATCTGTCTGCGCAATGGTGATTTGGAAACAGGGCTACCCGTGGCGGTGAGGCGCTCCCATGTCAGTGTCATTTTCTCGTTGTTGAGGGCTACACGGGTAATACGCCCGGCCGGAAGATTCACACCCGGCCGCACGGTTTCCATGAACATGATGTCGATGCTGTTTCCGCCGCTTTGCCCGAGTGTGTACTGTTGCGGAATATCGGGCATGGTAATGCTGGCAAACCGTGAATCAGCTGCGTTTCCCACAAATACAGAACCGTCCGGCATGGGGTGCCAGACGTAATCGCTGATACTGAATGAGCGCCCCAGCTGGCTGAGTAACTGCGTCCCGCTGCCGCTGTGGGTGATGTAGGGAGTTGGTGTGCTGACATAATCCGCATCTGGCGTGATAAAAACGATACCGCTTTGTCGCCCCAGATTATCGAGCACATCCCGCAACGTCGGGTGTTGCATGGAGCAGGGGAAATCAAAATCCAGCACAGCAGCTGCTTCACGGATAAAAAGGCGACGTGAGCCATTTTCGGCCGGTTGATCGCGTTCTATGTAGCCAGAGAAATAGCGCCAGGCCTCACCATTACGGCCGAGATCGATTTGCACCATTGCGCCGGCAAGGCTTTTTTCTGGTGACAGATTGTTAACAGAAACGAAGCCGCGACCGGCAGCATTCAGGGTGAGAGCAAGGCTGATATCGGCAATTTCCACCTGTTCGCCATTGATCATGCAGCGTTGTATCAATTTCATGTTTTCCCTTCCTCTTTCGCGCTTCCGATGCCAACAGCATCCAGACCAGAGCCAACGGCATCATTGATTTTTTTCCAGAATGAACTTTGCGTATTCATGCCTTTGTCTGGCACCTGTTCGCTGCCGTTCTGTGTTTGCTGTTTTGCAATTGTTTTCTGTGAGCCGCTACGTGCAGATGCTTTCTCTGGTACGCTTAATTTTTCTCTGAGGGTAAAGGTGACCTGCCAGTGCATCTTGCCCTGTTGTTCCGTGGCATCGATGCCGCCGGAAAAAACACCCTGTCGCATATTAATCGCCTTAGCGGTAGCGTTGGCGATGCGGTATGTTTTTTTGGCCCCGTTACCTTCAGTTGCTTCGGCAAGCTGAAAAATACGGGTCAGAATGGCCTCATCGTTAAAATCAATGACACCTGACACGCGCAGTTCTTTTGCCTTGTTTCCCTGCTGAGCGCTTGTGGTGCTGGTTGACTGCCCGGACATGTCTTTATCCGGTAGTTGCATGGTGGCACTGACGGTGATGTTGCGCAGCAGAATGGCCTCTCCGTCAAGCGCAAGAACAATTATCTGGGTCATGTAGTGCTTCCCTTAGTGATGAGAGTTCATCGCCGACAAACAGCATCACGGCGGTAAAAACCCACTCCGGGTGTGGAATGTTTTTTTGTATCAGTGCCGCAGTCTGATTAAGTGTTCCCTTGTTGCAAAAACGCCACACCGGACAGAATTGTTGTCTGAGTGCTGTCTCTCGCCCGGCAATTTCCTGCAAAATTTTATCTCTCGCTTCCCTGAACTGATGAAGTGACGATGACAATGTTTCCGGTGATGTGGCTGCTGGGGTGGCTGCCTGCGCAATGGTTGCCGCCAGTGTCATGCCACGGGTTGTCTGTGTTGACAGCGTTATCGGCTCCGGAAGTGATGTTGCCGGCCTGGCGGGGAGTTGCATTCTGCTGATGGCCAGCGAAAGCTGGCTGGAGATCATGCGGGACATTCGCCCCACCTCCGGCAACGGAAATGCACCTGAAAATTGCCTGGCGAGTGATAAAAATTCGTCAGCGGACGGGGCGCAGAGTAACAGCGCCACAACGTCCTTTTCTGTGCTTTCTGTCAGGTACGGTAAAAGTGCGGATACCGCATTGTCCGGACTGAGATAACGCCCGGATGGTGTAATGTTTCCCGTATTTTCTGACCACGGATGAAGGCAGACCACTGAACAGCTGATGTTCATGGCTGCCGGGCGCAGAATGGCCTTTTCCCATTTCATTCTGCCTTGCCCACCTGAAATGCGCGAATTTCTGCGAGATTATTCAGTTTAGTCAGTGTGTTTTTCATCTCCCGCTGGCGCAGATAAATCTCATTGTTGCGGGTAACCTGTGCCTGAACCATTGCCGTCAGCAGTTCGTCCAGTTGCTGCACGGAGAGTTTCACCTGGCGGTTGTTCGCGTCGTTCCATGTCATAACGCTTCGTGCCGTGTCAGATTTTGCCAGCATCACCACCGGAGACAATCTGTCCACTGAAACAGGGCCGGCATCCCAGATTCGCTTTTTCCATTCGAATGTGAACGACCGCGCTTCCTGTTCTGTGCGCCATGCTTCAATTTCCCGACGCTTGGCTGTTTTTGCTGCTTCCAGTATTTCCGGTGTCACAGTGAACGGAGCTATCTCCCCCCATTTACCGCTTTGCAGTTCCTGCCAGATTTTCTGGCCTGTTGGCGCCGTATCATCTGCCGTCGCTGTATACGGCAGTGCTTCGCCCATTCCCTCGAGCAGTACGTCACAGTCAATTGCACCACTTTCGATATAACGGGCGTTTTCGATTTTTTTTATTTTCATAAATCACCTATGCTGTACGTATAAACAAACCAATCATGACACCGAACGTATCAGCCGATCCCATCATGTCGCCAGACAATGCCCGGTACGTTCCCGGCAAACCTGCTCCTGAATCACGAAAATAAGCAGATACGTTGCCGTCGTATACGCCGGCCACGTTACTGGTGAAATGGCCCTTAAATTCAACCGCGCTAAGACGCGAGCCAGGGTAATAATAACCCCGCATTATCCGGCGATTCTGGTCTGAAGAGTCACTTCCTCTGTATGCGGCCAGCACCAGACTGCCTGTGCCGTACCAGGCGTCTGTGGCTCCCGGAGCAATGCCTGACAGAAGATCGATAACGTTCTGAGTGGTAAATTTCAGTGATTCCCAGCCGATGAGATAGCCATTTCCACTTGTCCAGTAGCGGTTGTGATAAATATTGCCGTTAATGCCATAGAAAGTAATGACCTTTACTGTATGACGCGGGTTCGGCACTCCATACTCTGACTCAACCCAGCGAATACGAACCATTCCTTTGAACAGCACGTCCGGTATAATTTTATTGCTGCCGTCAACAAGATATTCTCCCGGTTCTGCCTTCCTTACCCACGCAAGAAAATCATTTTCTGAGTTAAACCTGATGACCTCGTCAGGGAGAAAGATATGACCAAAGCCGAACGCGCCAGGTATAGCCAGGCGGTCTGCCGTGCGGTCATGAATGTCACCCTGCGGCTCCAGTGTGGCAGCTTTTCCAAGCTCAAGGATCGTGTGCATGTCTGCCAGTGTTTCCTGCATCAGCAGAGTGCGCGCCATTTCTGACAGTGTGGAAAGCGAAGCATTCCCTTCCGTATCAAAGCACAATAATTTGTCTGCCCGCGCTTTCAAATTGCTGATGGCGGTTAACACGTCACTGAGAGGTTGCTTGCCTGCCAGCGCGTTGGTGACTGTTGTTGCAAAGTTCGGGTCATTGCCCAGCGCCGCCGCCAGTTCGTTCAGCGTGTCCAGGGCTTCGGGAGATGAATCCACCAGTGCAGCGAGCAGTTTGCGGACAAACGCCGCATTTGCGATTTCTGTCCCCGTGGCATCATCAGGCGGTGTCGGGGTTTTCGGAGCGCCGGTAAAGACCGGACTGTACAGGGTGGCTCTGGCGTTGATTAACGTTAAGAAGTACGCCTCATTTGTCTTCAGGTTATCCCAGCCAGTCAGATAACCACCGCTGAGAGGCCAGTAACGGTTGTAATAAACATCTCCGTTAACGGTGTATAAAATAATGGCTTTTGCCATATGTTGCGGTTCTGGTGGATTGCGGTTCGCCTCCAGAAACCGGATATTAATTACACCACAGTAGCCACCGGGTAACACACCATTGGCCCCCTGTACAGAATACTCTCCGGGCGTTGCCTGCTTGACCCATGCTAGGAGGTCTTTTTCTGTATCAAACCGGATAAGCTCGCCTGGCAGAAACATGTGACCAAAACCAAATGCGCCCGGTATCGCCAGCCGGCCTTCCGTGCGGTCGTAAATATCACTCTGCGGCTCCATTGTGGCGGCATTTTTCAGTCCCAGATTATCACGGGATTCCTGTTGCGCCTCTTCACCTTCTGCCGCAATTTCTGACAGGTGGTTAGCCGTTTTCAGCATTGTTTTCAGTTCCGGATAAATATCCATCTGCCAGCTCTGTGGGGGAACCGTGATTTGTGCAGCCTGAGCCATACCACTGTAAGTGATTGCAAAATTACGAAGAAGAGTTTCCCCCACATGTTTGTGGTGAACAGGAGTTTTTATTACACCGCATAGCGTGCCACTTGCCTGGTGAACAAGACAAATCCAGTCATAACTGAATTCGGCGTCTTCAGTGACTGCACCGCTACATACAATGCTGTTTGGGGTCAGTTGTCCGTAGGTGAGTTTGTTTACGGTATAAGTAATTTTTTCCGGTGGAATAATATTATCTTCCGGGCTGGGGTCGCGATTCATTAGTGCAAATACGATGGCATCCGGCCGGGCAGGTAAATTGCCGGCAATGCATTTTGCAATCCATTTTTCAAATGCTTTCGTTAATAATGCGCTCATTATTCTTTATTCTCATTAATAGTTTGCGACAGCTCCGGCCACGCGATCGCGGCATACGCTGTTTTATCCGTAATCAGGCTAAAATCCATCACCTGCAATTCCTTTGCGTAAATACGATATGCTCTCAGCTTTTCTTTATCTTCGTCGCTGATTAACCCCAGCAACAGGTCTTTTTCCCAGTCAGCAGTTAACCGGCTTACATCCTTGAGCTTCCTCACTCGCTCATCTTCTGCCTTTTTACCGTAATCAAATATGAATTTACCATCCCGGTAAAACCAGTAACCCGATATATCAATTCGTCGGTTAGCTGTGTTATCTGTCACTTCAATCACGCTCCTGTTTCTGGGGTTAATTGACGCAACATCTTTGCCAACCCAGGTAACTTTTCCTGTATCCAGATATTCGACTTTTAATGTGTCAGGTGAAAAATCTTTCTGAATCTCATACCAGTTTTCACCAGATTCTGCATACAACCACTCGACGCCATATCTTTTAGTTAACTCATATTGTTCGGCTGTTTTCGGATTGCCCGACGTAATATTTTTTAAGTGCAACATAATTACATACTCGCTACGTTATACCAGGTTCCATTAATCAGTTTCTGAAGGGGGCGGATAAACCACCCGTCGGCAGAGTTATCCCAGTCTCCGTAGCAGTAGCCACCCACACTGACATAACCCGGGGGAGCCAGGTTTGAGCCTGTACTGCCCATCTGTTGATAACCGCCAAGACGCATATCCTGTACTCCCATTTTATTTTGCAGGTAAGATGACAGCCATCCTCCCCATGTGCTGCCGTACACGTTACCGTCAGCCGCAAGCCTTGCAGAGCCGTTGCCTGACTGTAATTCACCTGTTGCGACACTATTTCCATGCACCAGTGAACCGCCACCGGTGGTCACTTTGTGTGACATGGCAATATCACCAGTCCGCAGGTTAATTGAGAAAGGACGCAGAGGGCCAATATTGCCATTTTCACCCTGTCCTTCCGTGGTGGGGATAAGATGAAGGCTGTCTTCTGAGCGACGAAAAATCAGACCAAAGGCGCCATCGAAAATCCTCAGCGCATTAACGTCACGAATTTTCAGTTCCCCGGTCATGGTATCGCCACCTCGCTGAACGGCGCCTTCTGCCTTATCAACGGTGGGCTTTAGTCCGACGTTTTCAATAAACAGTGGTTTGTCGGGGATGTCGCTGCCGTTGCGATTTTTCGCAAGGCGGGCATTTGCGTTATCCATTGCGATTTTTACCGCTTTTGACGTGGCGGCACGGTCTTCTGCATCACTGTCAGTGGCGTTACTGTACTGAGCGAATCCTTTTTCGTTCAGTGTGGCATCCGGGTGCCTGCGGGATTTTTCGTGTTCTGCCAGTGCATTGCTTTGTTCTTCGTCGGGTGTCTCCGGACGTAAATCCTGTGAGCCGTCTGCTGTCAGTTTTGCAAGCGGTGCAACAAAATGCCGAAAGCCATTCCCGTCTGTGTAGGATGCATGTTCCGGGCGGGCGCTGAATGTGAAAACCGTATTCCATTCGCCAGTAACAAATCCCTGCCAGCTTGCATCAATCCAGATGGTGTCCCCGACCGTTGCGCGCAGGCTGTAAGGTTCGCGCAGACTGACGCGCAAACCTCCCACATAACCAATCCCCGCGGCAACAATGGCGGTGCCGTTCTGATAGCTCACCTGAAAACCGTCCTCCAGAAAAGCGGCTTCACCGTAGTGATCAAACGCCAGCAGTCTGCGGGCTTCATCCATTCCCGCCAGGCGGGCAGTGAAATCAATCTGCCAGACATCAGCACTGACATCGATATGCATCGCTGCTGCCGCACCGTCAAACTCCATGGAAAACGTGCGGATCAGATTGTTTCCCTGTACACCGTTCGCGGTTTTAATTTTTTGCTGGCAGGGGGTGTGCGCAATCATACAGAGCACGCCGCTTTCTTCGTTCAGCAGGCCAATCCAGTTGTATTCGAAGTCGCCGATTGTGGTATCCAGAATGATGGAAAATGCGGTTGCATTCGGTGACAGGAGACCGTACTGGGTGACCGGTGCGCGATACTGGATCAGGGTTTCATCAGGGAGCGTTTCGTCGCGGGGGATCTCTGCAGACTCATCCAGTCCCGGAATATATGCAAAAACAAATGTATCCGGGCGCGCAGGTTTCCCGCTGATGATCTGATTTGCGCACCAGTGTTCGTATTGTTCAGTAATAATCGTACTCATGCGTTATTTGCCTGTAATGTGTAATGCTCCACGGACAGGCCGTAATGTCCTGCCTGTAGTGAAGCGGTTAACCAGATGGTGTCCTTTCTCACCGTTGCTTCTGCTGTGTGGTACCGGTAGTGACCATCAAACGTGCCGGCTGTCAGTCGGGCGGTGGTTGCATTGATCACCTGAAAGAAATAGCGCCTGCAGGTACGGCCATACTGGCGCACGAGCTGCATCATCAGCGCGTTGCTTTCACTCAGCTGGGTGTCATTAATGCGCAGTAAAATAACGTCCCAGTCATGTTGCAGTTGTCGCTCCAGTGTTTTAACGTCTCCCACGCCAAGACGTTTAAAGATGCGCTCGAAGCCGGCGCGTTCGCCTGAGTCCTGAGCGTTGATAAATGCGTGTTTTACCCTCAGGCGAAATAACGAAACCGGCTCCCCCTTAAATCGGGTGATGTTGCGCTGGTATGCCAGCAGGTTAAGTAAAGGCTCTGCGCAGGTGTCGACATCAATCTGCTGTAGTGGCCACGTCAGCCAGCTCCAGACCTTTTCCCAGTAGCGATGCGATGAATGTGCAAGCGTCAACGGCTCACCTTTATTCATCCAGGTGGGAAGTGGAAATTCGGGTATCTCCGGAAGTTTCACGCGCCCACCTCCACAGCAAGCGATTCCAGACGGGGAACGGCCAGATCGCTGAGAATATCCGGAAGGGAAAACGTAACCGACTCCACCTGTGGAAAGACCTGGTGGATCTCTTCGCCCAGTCTGGACATGCTGAAACGGCTGTACGGCCATGTTTTCTGAACGTCATAATCGCTGTTTTCGCGAAATGCACAGCGAACCAGATTTTCCACATTGTGCAATAGTGTCTGAATCTCCTCATCGCTGAGGTTCAGCGTTGCATACAACCAGAGTGTCACGGTCAGGGTGTGGCGTGTTTCAGGCATGGAAAAACAGCGCAGATCGTCACCGTGTCCGTGATGACCTTCATCGTTAATGAATGCGTTTACTGCATCAACGAACGGTTCGGATGCGATGCCGGTATCCAGCAGAATGTAAGCATTCGCTGTGCCGGGGCCGCGTGGTGCATCATGCAGAAAATAGATGCGGTCGGCACTGATGCCGGCAACACCGGCAATTAATCCACGGTAAACAGCATCGGTGTGATAAGCGCCGGCAAGATTAAACTGATTGCGCACACGATCACGCAGCTCGTCGTCGCTTTCTTCGTTGGCCCCCGGCGAGGTCAGCCAGTTTTCATCGTTCTCAACGCCGGCAATGCCGTCAATTGCCACCGGAAGGATGCGGTAATACCCCGGTGCGAGGTTAAAGCCGGCCCCGGCCTGTTCCGCAGAAACATCGATGTTCATGCTGAGTGTTCCTGCCGGAATAACCGTATCCCTGACAACGGTCAGCGTATAAATCACGCCGTTAATACGCTCTGTCTGGATCTGTGTACCTGCCGGCACAGTAACTGTGCGATCAATATCGTCTTTTGTGAAACGAATAACGCCGGATGCGTGCGTGGCGGCCTTGCGCTGCAGGTTCACTGCCCAGGCAAAAACATCAACGAATACACCACTGGCATCGGCCAGAAACAGGTTTTTCATCACCACATTAACCAGCGCGTCTTTCAGCCACATCACGGGTTTTGTGGTGATAGCTGTAATCAGTCGCCAGAACGGCGACATGCGGGATGTGTTGGTGATAAGCCCTTCGTCTTTGACAATGGCTTCAAATTCAGCACGTGCCTGTTCTTCGGTTACCGGCATGCCATTATCAGCCAGAATGCGCTCGTAATCTGCGGTAGGTTTGCCGTTAATCATCAAGAGATACCGTAAAAGTCAGGGGTTCAAAAAAATCTTCGGTGTGGGCGCTAATCAGCAGGCGACCAGAAAGCGGGGTTTCTTCTGTCACACTGACCGTGCCAGGTGTAATACGCTCATCATCTTCAATCAGCAGTGTCATCTGCATCATGATGTCGGCACGAAGCGTCGGGCTTTTTTCAGCCAGCAGGCGCGTTGCCAGTCCGCTCTCAATGATGGCGTGCTGGCAGTCCTGGGCAATACTTTCCCTGTTGTTGCACAATACCGGCTCACTGGCGCTGTTCAGCGTGAGATTGCGACCGGTGATGAGCAAATCAATGTAAAGCGGTTTATCAGTATGCATGTAGCTCCATCCACTCGTTGAGGCGGGCAGGGGATGGATCCTGCACATTGACGTTGACCACGCGACGGGAGTTGTCGATTGTGGTCTGGTTTTCGCTGTTGTTCTGCATTTCTGCCGCAATGCCACCCGGCCCCGCACTGATGGCTTTACCGCCGGTTAATACGGAGCCTTCGCCACTTCCTGTGCTTTCTGATGTGCCGATGTTAACGCCGGGGATCATGTTGAGTTTGTCCACAATCCAGCCCCATGAATCACTGAAGGACTGTTTCACCAGTTCCCAGAGGTTACTGAAAATGTTCAGGATGCCGCCGGCGATATCCTTCAGGGCGTCCAGAGGTGAATGCGTGGAAAAATAGTTAACCAGTGCATTCCAGCCGTCCTGGATTGTGTTCCATGCATTGCCGAACCATGCCCCCATACTGCCGACCATTTCAGCCACCCACTGAAAGGCGGCGGTATCCATCAGCGCGGCTTTAATCTCATCCCAGCGGGTGATCAGGAAATAAATGCCCACGCTCAGCGCAGCCAGTGCCAGGATGATTAATGTGATGGGGCTGAAAAGTAACTGTGTTGCAATTGCGGCTCCGCTGGTGACTGCGGTGTAGATTTTCATTGCTATGCCGGCGGCACCCAGCGCAACAGAATAAAGCCAGAGTCCGGCGCGCTGTAATTTCAGCAGCGCCAGCTGAATTTTTGCTTTGACGTTGTATGTTCCCATAGCAATGGACATGGCCAGATACAGCGCCCTGACCGTTCGGGCAACTACAGTGAATGCCCACATGGTAGCCGTCAGTGTGCGTTTCAGCAGAATGAGAATCTTCAGAGGTGCAACTGCTGCCAGCCAGACCAGCCGCAGTCCTGTCCAGACAAACTTCGCCACACCCACCATAATGTTGACAACGGCACCCACTGCGGCAATGCCCAGCAGGGCGGCAGACAGTAAACCAATAGCCCGTGTGATATTGGGATACAGACGTAACCAGGCAACAAAGGATTTACCGCCTTCGTTGCTTTTCTGGATAAACGGGTACAGAACAGGCAGCAACTGCGTGCCGATTTCGATGCGAATGCCGTTAATAATTGCGGCGGCCTGTTCCCATGGATCAGCCATGGCCTGCGCCATTTCGACAGCCTTATCCATACCTTTGATATTGCCCAGCGTGGCGATATTCTTTTCAAGTCCGCCAATGTCCGCATTGAGTAATTTAATCATGGCCACAGCTTCATCGGAGCCAAAGGCGCTTTTCAGCAAATCGGAATCAGCCACTTTTGACAGATCACCAAATTTGCCCCTGATAAGTTTCATGATCTCGACAACACTTTTCATCGTGCCGTCTTTATTCACGAAATTAAGCCCCAGCTTTTTCTGGGCGCTGCCTACTGCGGCAAGAAATGCCTTGTACTTTGTCCCGGCCTCGCTGCCACTCATGGTGGCCTGCAGTTGTCCCAGCACGGCGAACTGTTCAGCCGCATCAATACCGGCCGCTTTTGCACTGGCACCCAGCGTGGTGAACGCCGCTGACATGTTATCGCCGGTTGTTTTAAACATTTGCACGGCGGTGGCGGTTTGCCCGGCGACCTGCTCCACCCATTTACTTTTTCCCATGGCATCAGCCTGGTCTTTAAAGATGCCGTACATGGTGCCCATGTAGGCGGTAATGGTCTGGCTGCTGGATTTGGTTGCTGCTGCCACCGTTGCTGATGCGGTGGTGAAGCGGGACAGCTCATCGTCAGTTAACCCGGCAATGGCTGACTGGATGTCGTAAGAAGCACGCACAAAATCCTGCGCAGCCCCGCCGTATTCCATAGTGAAATCAACGGCGGCGCGGCTGAGTTTACGCAATCCGGACTCTGCGACGCCCAGTGATTTCACCTCACCGAGCGCCCTGTCCATTTCAATGGCTGGCATCAGTGCCCCCTGAATGGCAGCACCCACTCCCCAGAGCGCAGCGCCTCCGGTAGCAATGTCCCGAAAGGCTCCCCGACTTGTTGCAGCAAATCCCTGAACCTGTCGCCCGGCTGCACGCAACGGCCTTGTCAGGCGGTCTGTCAGTTCAAGAAGTAATTCAAGGCGCTGTTGTGACATTACGATCCCTTAAAAGCACGGATAATGCCGTTATTGACGGCGATGCTCATATTTTCCCAGTAGTGGTTATCCAGCCAGACAGCGGCAGCCAGTGACTGCGGCGAGTCATCCTCGCCGGGCAGCCAGTGGCGGCGCAGGATCAGCATCCGGGTCAGGTCATTGCGATCAATGGCCCCCAGATGGCTTTTTATTTTTTTACGGTGATTTCCACTTCCGGCACAAACTCGTTATTCACGGCTGTTGCCAGGCTGGCCGGCATTCCTGGTTTTTCCAGCAACTGGTTCAGCAGATCGCGGTGCTCTTTAATCACGATGCGGCGCAGGTAGTTTTTCAGCGGCGCGATTTTGTTATCCGGCATGAAGTCGTTCTGCAGATCGTTGTAGGCTTTAACGGTAGGGATAAACGTCAGTTCATGCTCGCCGACCTGTAAAGTGATGGTGTTCTCTGCGGTAGTCTGGGTGTTTTTATCGTTCATCATCATTTCCTTTTAAAGTCAAGAATAAGAGGGCTTAATAAGCCTGCAGGAAGGCTTATTAAGCGTAAAATCAGCGCACGCCGTTGTGCTCAAGGCTGAAATGATTGCCATCCGGGCGGTTTTTAAAACGACCGCCCCATGCGCCACCAAGTGATTCCCAGTACTCGCCCAGCTCGCGGTAGGCCTCTGTGCGGGTCTGATATTCACCGTTAATAAACAGGTTAAAATCCACGGCCAGCCGCTGACAGTGCAGGCTGTTGGCAATGCCGGAACCCTTTTGGGCGTTGAGTTTTGCCTGCTCTGGTGTGCGGTACGCCTCACCGAACGTCAGGCCATAACCACGCTGATGGGCAAACTGGATGAGTTTTCCGATCATGACGGTAAATTGTTGTTGCTTATCGGAGAGTTTCATTTTTGCTCCTTATGAGGTTGCTGAGGTTTGCGCAGCCAGTACCACAGTGCCCGGATAATTTTCCAGGCAATGGCGGCAGCTTTTTGTTCCCTGCGGGACAGCATTGCTGTTACTCCTCTTTGTTCTCTTTCTCGCCCAGCTTCCGGCGCATATGACGCAGGAAGATTTCAACAATCTGGTAACCGGCAACGCCCATTGCGGTGCCTGCGCCGGCAATGGCCAGTGGGTCAAGGTTCGGGTAGCGAACCAGCAGGGCAGCGGCAGAAACACCCAGCGCGCTCCCCAGCAGGGTTCGGCCCACAAACAACCGCAGCGTAATCGGCTCTGCGCCAGCCAGCACCCGACTTGCGGCAGCGATTCCGCCCAGAATGCCCAGAGTGATAATGGTGCGCTCATGCTCCTGCATGGTTCACCCCATCAGTCCGCGCACGTCGTTCTCTGAGAGAACGGGCACGCCGTTGATACGCACAAAGTCAGGGCTTGCCACCACGTACTTGATTTTGTGCGTGGTCAGATCTGCGCTCTCGGTGTCAATGCTTAACAGGCCGGAAAGCATCAGCTCACAACCGAAGGCTTCAACGCGGATTTCTTCGGTTCCCGTATTGGCGTAAAACACAAAATCCATTGGCGGCAGGTCACGCCACGATCCCGCCTGAGCAGCCACTTCCCCGAGCTGGTTAAAGCTGCGGGTACTCATTTCGATTTCACCTTCGGCACTGACAGGGCCGCGCAGTTTGCCGTCAGGGATGCCACGGGTTTTGGCAACGGCGCTTTCATCGCTGATGTCCAGTGAGATGCTTTTCACATGGATATCCGTTCCACCGATAAAAGTGTCAAACGCCATGCCGTTAATGCGGGTCGTCATGCGTTTTCCTCCAGAGATTTATCCAGCTGAATGCCCACTTTGATGGTTTTAGGGCAGGCGTAAGGGCGGACGACAATGCTGATGCTGACCGTCTTTTCGTTCTGCCAGGTGATAACCACGTCGCCTTTCCGGGGCGATTTCACTTCGCCCGGAAACGTGATGCCGTTAATTTGCATGGATTTCGCCATGGCACGCAGTGGGCGGGCAAACAGCGTTTCATGTGCGGCAATGCTGCCCGGCGTGCTGTTCAGCGAGCGGTCGGCAATCTTGGGGATGGCCATCAGCCGCACGCGGCGCGCCACCTTATCAGCAATGCGGACATGCTCAATGACGTTGTAGTCCCCGCCTTCCACCTCAAGTGTTACACCGTCAGCCCAGTAAAGGCCGTCATAGTCGGCATACCACATGGGCACGCTGTAGCGGGCGGTTGCCAGTGCCTGCAGAGTGTCGAGATCAATTGCCTGCCCTGTGCTGTCTTTCGGGCGTTCTGTGGTTTTCAGTGCGGACAGGGGCCCGGTTGCCACACGTGCTGGACTGTCAGCAATGGTGACGGCGCTGTTACACAGGCGACCGGCAAGAACGCCCGGTTCAAATCCAAAAATCTCCGGAACCAGCATGACCTGCGGGGCTGCAATGCCTTTCTGTAGTGCGGTCAGTTCGGCAACGTATTCCGCCCAGGTTTTACTGTTGTCGTTGGCGGCGATGGTCAGGATGAACCAGATGCGGCGCTGATATTTATTGATGATGGTCTGACGTAACGCCTGTATGGCGTTGATGTCATCCTGCGTGCTGACCGGCTCGGTGATCACCACGCCTTCAACTGAAACAGTTTCCTGAGCCGCCAGTATGGCGTTCTGCCATACCTGGCAGGCTGGCGTTGCTTCTTTGCCTTTGCCGGCTTCCGGCAGAACGGCAACATAGAAAAAGGCATTCTGTCCGGCATTGGTCAGTGCAGACTGAAGGAAGTTTTTCAGCGGGCTGGCGTTCTTTCCCAGTAGCTCATCCAGATCGCTGTTGGCATTAACCGGCAGAACCTCACCTTTGTTGTTTTGTGCATTGCCCACAAACAGCAGCGTATTTTCCACGCCGTCCGGTGAACTGCTGAATGTGTTGTACTGTTCAATCGTGACAGATGGCCATGTCATGGTTTGTCTCCTGATTTTGTTATCTCGTGCCGCCGTAATGCAGGCTGCGCAGCTGCGCTTCCAGAATGCGGGCAAATTCAGCATCGCTGGCTCCCAGAAATGCGCGGGAGGGGATTTTGATTTCCCATACACGTTTTTTCTGCTCGCCTTTCAGAATGCTGATCACCAGTCCGGCCTGCGCCATACTCATGTTTTCCATAATCCATTTCAGAGAAGGCTTTCTGCGTCCCCTGCGTCCGGTTTTTTTGCTGACTGCGCCGACGGGGGCCCGAAAGCCCAGAGAAAGAAGGCGTTCTGCCTGCCGTCGTGTGGCGGGACGGGTGCGCATGGCTTCGCTGTCCCGGCGTTTTGTGGCGCGGCCTTTGATGGTTGCGCCGTGCTGTTGCACCCACGCGACCGCCCCACCATGAGAGCCGGTGTTGTAATCCCCTTTTTTGAAGAAAAGGCGGACACTTTTCCCGCTGCCGTCAACCCTGATGGCCAGCAATTTCGGCAGTCCCAGCAGCATTTTGTTTTTATACCTGCCGCTGGCTTTATCCGGTCTTTTTCGTGGTGCCCAGGCTGCCCCCTCCGGTGTTCGCTGTGCTTTCACATTGCGTCGTGCAGCCGGTCTCAGGCCGTATTTCGCAATGCGAACCAGCAGCTTTCTGGCCTTTGCCGGCGGAAGTTCTGCCTCTCTGATGGCGCGACGAACCTGCCGGAGTTGTGACTCGTTAATCACGGGGCTCGTCATGGCATCACCTGGCAGTGAAGCTGATGCGCCTGAGCCACCCAGATTTCAGGCTTTTCCAGCTGGTAACGTTTCCCGCCTCTGGGGATGGGGCCGTTTTCGTCCTCAACCAGGGTGATGGGATCAACCAGCGGCAGACTGATTTCCAGCCATGCCACTTCATTTTCATCATCCACTTCGACGTCAACGGCTGGCGCATCCGGTGCCAGGCGCTGGCGCAGGTCGCCGCCGTTGTCTGCCAGCCAGGCTTCAACCAGAGAAAACACCAAATCCGGATTGAGCTGACGATAGGGCCATGCGTCCCATCGCAGAAAAGCCGTATATTTTCGGACCTGCGTACATAACTGCCCGTGCCCCAGCGACTTCGTAAACGGAACGAGCGTGATGTCATCCATGTCACTGGTGAACGGAATGCGTGCGCGTGCCGGCAGATTGTTTTCAATGAATGCCGTCAGGCTGGCGAGTTGCGTCATACCATTTCCTTAATCAATCAGCGCGATGGATGCACGCGGTCGGCCCAGCAGCGCCCGCACCGCCATGGCCGCTTCAGCCAGCAATGTCCGGCGGCTTTCGCTGGCTTCTGATGATGGCTGCGCCTCGCGCCGCCCCACGCTGGCAGATTCCGGCAAAAGATCGGCCTTTGCGCGGGCATACACAGCCTTGGTGTACAGTGCTGTAATGTGGTTCTGCATCCGTTCAGGTTGTGCATCCGTATTGCGCGGCTCTGGTTGCAACACGGTGTAACCCGGAATATCAGCGGCCCGGATGTGGCCCTGTTCCTGCCAGTATTCACGGCGTGCAGCCAGTTCAGTGTTAATCTCTGTTACCGCGCAAAGCAGCGCCGTCAGCACCGTTTCGTGTGACGTGACGGCGGGGATGCTGCGGCTCTTTTCAAAATCGCCGGCATCAATATCCGGCCAGAATCCATCGTTCTGAATAATGGCCTGCTGATAGTGAATGCTTTTCCCGTCAAACATGCTCACTCCGGGGAAAGGCGGGCTGACCGGTTTCCGCAGTGTGCTGATGGCTTTTGCCGGCACACCTCCACCGCGCCCGCCCGGTTGTTGGGAGTCGTTTACGTGCCCTGCAACGCGCGCAGTCTTGCGGCAATGCGCTGGCGCAGGGTTTTCACCTGAATTTTTGGATGCAGCCAGGCAGCTCGTTCCAGACACTGGTCGGCCTGTTGCAGTCTCTCCGGATCGTTAATTGCACTGGCCAGCGGTTTACCGTCATCGCCGCGCAGCAGCAGGACGCCTGCAAAGCGCCAGTAGCGGGCAGCAAGGCGTTCATTCACGCGCCATTTGTCACGGATTTTTTCAAACACCTGCTGAAAATATGGCGCGATACTGTTCCCGCGTTCAGCTTCGGTTTCTGCCCATTCAAGAATGAAATGGGCCACAAACGTTGGCAGCTCGCTTTTGAAGTTCTCCGGCGTCTTCTGTCCCTGCTCAATGGCAATGTCAGCCCACCGTAGCGCCATCTCAAACTGCCCGGTATCGAACAGCCAGATGATGCAGTACACCAGAATGGGATTCTGATAGACGCGTTCCCCCTCCAGATAAGCCTGTGCGTGTGGCAGCCAGCGGGGCAGCAGCGTGTTCCGTTTGAATTCCAGCTTGTCAGACAGCAGCTCCATGTTGTGCAGTTGTCTGATGTCGTTATCCAGTGCCAGCAGCTTAATGTGCTGACTCTCTGTGCTGATGGCGCTCCCGTCCGTTCTGGTCATGAGCGCCGCACGGCGCTCATCCATCTGTCGGGCACGTTGTCGCTGCATTGGCGTTGGCATACCGTGCGCTCCGTTTATCAGGCGATGGTGACCGCAGACTCATCCACGGCAGCATATAAATCCGGATCGCCCAGGGCGTACCCCTCGTAACGCCAGTATGAGTTTTCGAACTGTTTGCGATCGCCCACATCTTCTGCCTTGCGGCGGCGGGAGCCTTTCAGCGTCAGGATCTGCAGGTTTGGCAGCATGGTCACCACCATACGTTTGCCCGGCATAAACGGCGGAATGATGGCCTTGCGGCCTGCAATGTTCTTCGTCAGCAACTGTGCGGCCACTTTTTCGGTAGGCTTATCCTCTTTGTTGTAGAGGCGTAGTTCTTCAGCAGCCACAAGGTCTGCGCCGACCAGTACGGTAAGTCGTGGGTCGTTGTGATACTGTGCCGGGATGTAAGTGCGGATCAGGTCTGAGGCCATGGCATCAAGACCGACATAATCGCCGCCTTCGCCCAGGGTAACGGCGTCTGTCAGAATACGGGAGGTATTGCCGGGCTGTTCTCCCCACTTTTTGGCGATTTCATGCCAGCCGATGTTGACGTCCTCGCCGTTCGGATGGCTTTCAGGATCGGAGTTTTCCGCTGCTGTTTTACCGTTAAAGCCAATGCGCAGCATATCCAGCGCAAAGTTGGTAACGGCTGCGGAGTTCATCAGGTTGAAAAATTCCTGCGGGCTGCCAGCATTCGCCCAGATGGCGAGTTGTTCCCAGGTGATCACGCAGCAGGAATCAGTTTCAACGAGTTTAAATTCGTTGCCTTTGATGCCTGAACCTTTGGCGAAACGACCGCTTTTCACGCGACCGGTGCGCAGCGTGGATTCACCCACGGTGACGACCTGTCCCTGCGGGTGCGGAACGTCCATGCAGGTGATGAAACTCAGAAACTCGGTGCTTTCCAGCAGGGCTTTACGCAGGGCAATGCTGCGCGGTTCGGTCAGAGAAAAAGCGCGATCACCTGAGGCAGCGCAGTCACTGAATGTTTTTTGCAATTCGCTGAGGTACTGATTAACCAGCTTTTGTGCTTCTGGTGTCATGTTCATTGCGTTCTCTCCGGTTACACCAGGTTAAAAGTTTCGCCACCGGCCGGATTGTTACCCGGCAGCTTCGTGGCATCCTTGCTGAGTTCAGCAAATGCGGTTTCCATGCTGGTGACTTTCTCCGCGATGGCGTTCACCGTGGAGAACAGCTTTTCACCCTGCTCGGTGGTCAGCGTGAAGGTTTTGTCGTCCTTGTTGTTCTGTTCTGCGTTGTCCTGCCCCTGATCGCCAGTGCTGCCTTCCGGCTTGTTATCACCGGTATTTTTCGGGGCATCCTTCGCGCTGAACTGCGCGACGTTTTCTTCCAGTTTGTCCAGGCGTTCGCCGGTTTTGTTGATGGCGTCCATTAACTGACCGAACTGTTTTTCGTTCATATCGTTTTCCTGTTTGAATGGCCAGAGCTGTGAGAACCATGCCTTTTTGGCTATCTCGTCATCTGACTGTAATGTGAAACAAAGTTCCTCCACGTTTCCCGTGCGAATAGCTTCGCCCTGTGAAAATTGCAGGCGGGTGGTGTGGATGCTGGCAGGGGTGTCGGTTACTGTGAGGGCGCGGAGATAAAACTTTCCCGTTCCCATGTAATTTTCACCAACATCAATAGAGGTAAACAGCTTTTGCCCCGCTTTATTCGCCTCAAGTAAAAAGCGATTTGGCGTAATGCGGGCCTTGAGCTGAATTTTGTCGCCGAATTTCTCTGTTTTGAGTGCATCCACATGACCGTAATTATCAACAAACTGATAAGTGTAGGGGGATGCATGAAATGGCCAGAGCATGGCAGTGCGCTCGTCAGCGTTGTAAACCTCCGCCGCATCTGTCAGCCATTTGGGATCAATCTCCCGCCCGTCAACGGTCGGGCCTGATGTGGCTATCACTATCCAGTCTGTTTTTTGTTTCGTCATCTGAATCAACCCGCTGATAAAAATTAACTGGTGTTATTTAAGAGGGAAATAAAAAAAACGTCACCTGATTAATTTCCGGTAATTTCGGATATGCGCACATATCCGAAAAATACCGAAAAGAGATATTCGTTTTTAAAAAAACCTTTGCTGAAAATGCATAAATTAAAATTGCATCAGCAGGTGAGGTTTATTTATGGCGTATTCTGATGAGGTGATTGCTGCTGCAAAATCGCTCTATCTGAAAAGACACACACCAAAAGAAATACAAAAAAAACTCGGACTGAACAGTCCGCGAATTGTTTATTACTGGGCGACAAAATTTGAGTGGTACACGCAGCTTAATACTGAAGGCGTGGAGGATGTTATCGCCCGTCGTCTCGCTGTACTGGCGGAGCGTGATCATAAAACGCCGGAAGAACACGATGAACTCGATCGCCTGATTGGCCATCACGTCAAACTGATGTCGGTCAGGAACAAGCACACGGAACGAATGGCCGAGATTGAACGAATGGGAGCGGATATTCCCCAGTCTGGTCGTTATGGAAAAGAAGAACGCGGAGAAAAAGGTGCAGGTAAGAAAGAGCGCCCCCGCAAAGCTAATGACGTTTCCGGACTGACAGCGGAAAGTTTTGAGCCGTTTACGAAAAAATTGTTTGCTTATCAGTTGCGCCTGCGTGAAAACAAATTCCGCCGTGTGCGCAACCTGCTTAAATCCCGCCAGATTGGGGCGACGTATTACTTCGCGTTTGAGGCATTTGAAGATGCAGTATTAACCGGCGACACACAGATATTTTTATCGGCATCAAAACGTCAGGCCGAAGTGTTCCGTACTTATATTGTAAAAATTGCACAAACAGAGTTTGGTATTCCCATTAAAGGCAATCCGGTTAAGTTAAGTAACCTGGCTGAACTGTATTTTCTGGCGACCAACAGTAACACAGCGCAGTCAAACAGCGGCCACCTGTATATTGATGAATACCTGTGGATCCCCGGTTTTCGCCGTCTCAATGAAGTGGCATCAGGGATGGCCACCCATAAACACTGGCGCATTACCTATTTCTCCACGCCGTCATCCAAAACACACCAGGGTTACCCGTTCTGGTCTGGCGATGAATGGCGCAAAGGCGATCCGAAACGAAAAGGGGTTGAGTTTCCGTCCTTTGATGAGCTGCGCGATGGTGGGCGTGAATGTCCGGATGGTCAGTGGCGCTATGTGGTTACGCTGGAAGATGCTATTGCCGGCGGTTTTAACCTTGCTGACATCAACGAGCTGCGCGAGCGATACAACGAAACAGCGTTCAATATGCTGTTTATGTGCGTGTTTGTGGATGACAAAGAGAGCGTCTTTAAATTCGATGATCTTGTGCGTTGTGGTGTTGATGTCAGTACGTGGGAGGATTATCACCCGGAAGAGTCCATGCCATTTGGTAACCGTGAGGTGTGGGGCGGCTTTGACCCGGCGCGCTCCGGCGATAACGCCACATTTGTTGTGCTGGCACCGCCGCTGGTTGCGGCAGAACGATTCCGCGTGCTGGAAAAACACCACTGGCGCAGCATGTCATTCCAGTTTATGGCAGAGCGTATCCGCAGCATTAAGGCGCGCTATAACATGACGTTTATCGGCATTGACGTCACCGGTCTTGGTTACGGTGTCTTTGAGCTGGTTCAGGGATTTGCCCGCCGTGAAACAGTGGCCATTCATTACAGCGTGGAATCCAAAAACCGCCTGGTGATGAAGATGCTGGATCTGATTTACGCCAACCGTATTGAGTGGGATGAGGAAGCCACGGATATTCCGGCATCGTTCCTGGCCATTCGTCAGGAATCCACCAACAGCGGCAATAAAGTCACTTTCACCGCCGAACGTAGCGAAGAAACCGGGCACGCTGACATCTTCTTTGCCATAGCTCATGCCGCAAGTAATGAACCCCTGAACTATAAGCACAAGCGCAAATCAACATGGATCCTGTCAGATGAGTAAAAAGAAAAAATACCCCGTGTTACACGATGGCGTAGCAAAAAAAACAGCCAGCAAAATGACGTTTATTGAATTTGGTGACCCGGAACCGGTCGCTGCATGGGGCTGTTATTACGGCTCGCTCTGGGATGGTTATAACGGCTGGTACACGCCGCCCATTGAGCGCATGGATCTCGCTATGTTGGCCAATATCGCACCGTATCACGGCGCGGTACTGCGTGCACGCGTCAATATGATCATGCAGGGTTTTCGTGGGGGTGGTGGTATGACACACGCCGCCATGGCGGCAGCGGTGACCAATCTGCTGATATTCGGGGATATGGGACTGCTTAAAGTGCGCAATGGCTTCGGGCGGGTGGTGCGCCTGCATACGTTGCCTTCTCTGTACCTGCGGCGTAACAACGAGGGTGGCACGGTGATTGTGCAGGCAGCACTGGAAGATCTCGTTTACCCGCCAGGCGAAGTGGTGTTCGTGGCTATTTATGACCCGCAACAGCAGGTTTACGGTGTTCCGGATTATATCCACGGGATGGAATCCGCCATGCTGAATGTGGATGCCACCCGCTTTCGCCGCAAGTATTACAAGAACGGCGCACATCTTGGTTATATCCTGTATTCCACTGACCCGGACATGGACCCCGAGCTCGAGGCGGAATTCCGTAAAAAGATAGAGGCGTCAAAAGGGGCGGGCAATTTTAAATCCATGTTTATCAATATACCTGGCGGAGACAAAGAAGGCGTTAAGGTGATCCCTATCGGGGATTCAGGTACAAAAGATGAGTTCCTGAATATAAAAACCATCAGTGCCCAGGATCAGCTCGTTGCACACCGTTTTCCACCCGGACTTGCCGGCATCATTCCCGCAAATACGGCCGGGCTTGGTGATCCGCTGAAATCCCGCGAGGCATATTACAGAGATGAGGTTATTCCGATGCGCCGCCTGATTATGGAGGGAATCAACAGTGACCCGGATATCAGGCGACTGGGGGAGGTGAAATTTATTCTTGATTTTGATGAACCCCGGGAGTGATGTGCGACATGCGAAAAGAGCGGGTAAAATCAGCAGCAGGAAAACGCTGCCCCGGGAGGTGGAAAATGCGCAGACAAAAAGCGCGGTGTTTTTGCTGTGGCGAACGCGCAGTGATTGAGAAGACCTTCTGGAAAGATGATCGCTTTGCAGATGTTTATTACCGTTGCACCCATCTCGAGTGCGGGCACACCTGGGTGATGAACCTGACCTACTCGCACACACTGGTGCCCAGCGGGCTGGAGAATGGCGTGTTAAAGCTGTTGATTGAACGAATGCGCCCGGAAGAAAAACAGATGGCGCTGGAGCTGTTGCAGGCCGGGTAATGGGGATAGCATGAGGTTTGTGCCAACCTCTCAGCTGGCGTGGTTGGAGTCCCAGTCTGACGACGAAGTGACCAACTAGGCGGTATCAACTTTTTTGGGGGAGCCGCCTCTGAATCCCCAAAACCTTACAATACAGTTTGCAGGCGAAAGATAATGCTTAATAAATTTAAGCTCAACGATAAAGTTATTTTCCCTGCTACGGTGACTGACGCGCTTCGCTTGTCTGCTGCTTCGCCGGGGCATAAAGGATTTATGCCCCGGCTCACCAGCCCCGTTTAGTTCGTACCCTCCTGCAGTGGACCATTAGCGGTTATCCGTCGGCCACTCTGATGGGGTTATTCGGGAAAAAGTGCGCGGATATTATCTTTCATTACCTGTGTGTTACTGTCACTCTTCGCTGTCGGTCTTTCTGACTGTGCCGGCAATGATGGTATCTGGATTTCGTCTTCTGACCATTCAGCTAACGAATACGCCAACGCGGGGGCGCGTTTTATAAGAGCCAGTCCGGCCAGAAAAGCCGCGCGTTGCGCGCGGCTGCGTTCGGAGGCTGGCAGGCTATTGAGGTAATTGCACGCCTCCTGTTCACTCTTGACGGCAGCTGGCTTCAGATAGAAACTTATCCGTCTGGTTGGTGTCGTCATTGGTTTACTCCTTGTCCATTGCGTACAGCCCATTAACCAGAGCAAACTGTGGCACCCCGTCCGCGATGAAAGTCGCATTAACTCCGCAGGCTTCGCGGATAGCGGGTGCCACAATCTCCGCCCCGCCACCGACAACCATCACCCGCCCGTAACCCGAAAAAACCGCCAGCGCGCGGATCACGCGTTGTTTCAGTGTTTCTTCCTTTTCACGAATAACCGCCATCAGGCTGGCGTAATGCGCGTCATTGTGGATGTGCTGGCGCAGCCAGGCTTCATCATGGCGATGTTCGATAATGGTATTGGCGATGTGGTGACTGGTGCGCATACCGTTAGTGGCCATCACCGACAGTACGGCATCGGCCATCAGAGAAACGCCTACGTGTGGATCGCAAAACACCTGGCTGATACCTGCCAGTTGCCCCTGAACCTTTGCCACATCCAGCGTGGTTCCGCCCAAATCCACAATCAGCAGGGATTCAAACGGACTCATGTCAGCCAGTGCCTTAAAGCCAGCCGGAATGGATTCAGGCATAACCCGTACGTTACGGATAGTGAATGCTTCGCCGTTCTGGTACTCCACCGGGCGCATGACATTCGCTTTTTTGCGGTTGATGTTGGCCATGTCCGGCTGTGCGTTTGTATCGAAATACTCGCTCAGTGGCAGGGTGACAACCACATCCACTTCCTGTGGTGTGATGCCTGATTTGACCAGCGCGTGATGAATGGCAATTACATTCACATCGCTGTACTGGTATTGCGTGTCGGTCGTCTGGACAAAGCGATCGCTGACCGGATCAAAACCATAGCGCACGCCATCAAGCATGTAGTTCGCGGGCTGCGTGCCACCGAACGGCGCAGACCATTCCGACTTGAAGCTGTTCGGGCTGATGGCGTTGCGGCGTTCGCCGTTCTCAGTCCATGCCAGCTTGATGTTGGTGGAGCCGTCGTCGATACAAATTTTCATGTCGCTTTTCCTTATGTTGATTAATTAATCGGTTACAGGATTTTTAAATCCCGTTTTTGCCTGTTTTATGCGTGCTTCATATATCGCGGCGCGTTTTTTGCTCATTTACGGGATTTGTGAATCCCGTTTCTGTCTGTTTTTTGTTCCCACGGGTCAGGCCACCCCGCAGCAGGTCTGCTTTGCGGTGGACGCGTTCAGTAGTTTCACTGATTCTCTGTGCGTGCTCTGCGTCACGGATGGCGCGCAGCATGTCAGAAAGCACGGTAACGGGTGTTTTCATGATGTTCTGGTCCTGCTGAAGTGTGGATGCCAGGCGTGCGGCGGCTTCGGGGTCTGATGCCCCCAGCTGTGCCAGATAGCTGGCGACCGGGTTATGGCGGATCTCCGTGCTGCTTACGCCGTGATTACGGCTCAGGCGCTGCCAGAGCTGCGTGATTCGGCTGTCCGGGCGGGTATCCGGTTTGCGTACAACTTCAAATCCCTGCGGTGCAATGATGCTGCCGTCAACGTACAGACTGCCGCCCCGTAACAGGTGCTGCATCTGCTGTTCACCAATATGCAGGCCGAGAGATTCAGCAGACTCCCGCCATTCTTTGGCGAGTAACTCGTGGTTATCAGGCAAAGGCTGTGGCTGTTTGCGGCTCTGTGTCCAGCTCTGCATTTCATCGCTGCTGTTTTTTGCCTGTTTGTCACGCAGCGAACGCATCAGCGCCCGGCGTTCGTGCCGTTTCAGTGAGTGCATCCATTCATCCACATCAACGCCGTCAGGAAGCTGCGGCCACGGTGTTGACCGTTCTTCCGGCTGTTCTGTCCCGTTGTTGTCCGTTTCCTGTACAAGGGGACAGTTATTGCCACGAGTCCAAGGGGCGGCAGGGCCGCCCTGAAGGTCAAAACCATTTTCGTGGGCGCTGTCTTCCGCTTCCGGTTTACGTCTTACCAGCGTCCAGTTATCCGGATGTGTGCACACGCGGGAAGACTCCCCGATGAGCGGCGACCAGATCCCGTAAATCTGTACGCTCTGTTCGCCGTAATCGTTCAGCTCATCTGCGAGGTCGTAGGCGGTGCGAATCAGGTAGTCCTTGCGTGGAACAAGTACGCCACCCTGTTTTTCAATGTAGGTGGCAAAACACCCGGCATCGGCGGCAGCGAGTACCGCATCCATTGCATCATCCTTCAGCCGTTGCGGGCCTTCCGGGTTGCGTGCCATCTGGCTGGCAAGGCGGCGGAGTTCACGCCATACCTGACGGGAGGGGATGCCAAAGAACTGGAACTGGCGGACCCGGTGAAGGCGCGCCCAGCCGATGGCGCGCTCCACGCTCTCGGCCATTGATTTACCTGTTTCGTGGTCAACGCGTGGCTTGCCCGTTTTCGGGTCGATACCATCCACGGCGCGGCTGTCCAGGTTCTTTCCGATGTAGGTGGCGATGTAGCTGGTTGGTGTGCCTTTTGAGCCGTCGACGTACTCCGCCTTAAAGCGCGGGGTGATATCGCTGCCCAACTCGTGGCGGTCTTCCTGAATGGCAATATCGCGGGCGTGGGACACAATAGTGTCGATTTCTTCCGGATGAGCAAAGACCATCATATGCCAGTGCACGGTGCCGTCATGGTGAGGCTCCACCGTGCGGATGCCATACCAGCGCAGGCCGTCGCGGCTCAGTTTTTTGCGGACCGCCGCAAAAAACGTGTTAACCAGGTAATCGCTGGAGTCGCGCATTGTGGCCCCGTTCCATTTGGGATTCGGATGACCGTTCTCTGTTGTGGCGTGGTATTTTGACGGGCAGGTGACAGTCAGAAACACCGCTTTGTCGCCACGGGCTTCGGCCAGAAGTTCCAGCCCCTTCATGGTGGCCATCATTTCTGCCTTACGGTGAGTCGGGTTACTTACTCCCGCGTAATACACTGTCTCGAGATCAATCGTGAAGCCGTCTTCGTTTTCCAGCATGAAACTTTTCAGGAAATCGCGTGTTTTCTCGCGCTGCGCGCGAAACTCGCTTAACGCGTCCTGGCTCAGATAGGGCGATGTTTTTCTGGAAACCAGACAGGCGGCGCGGAGTTGTTCTTCCCGCCACTCGCAACGTAGAAGCCATAGTTTGCGCTTCCACCAGTCCGCGCAGGTCAGGCGGAGGATTGCGCCCGGTAACAATTCCGTATCCGGAACGCTCTTGTTCAGGGCTTCGTAATGTGGCGGCATGATGTGCAGGCATAATGCGATACGGGCCAGCATCCGGTAAGCCTTCAACATTACATCCATGGTCAGCTCGCCATCTCTGGCACCAAAGCCATCGCAGAGTGTTTCGAAGGTGCTGCTGAGCATCGCCGCTGTCATGACGGCCAGCGTCTGTATCTGGTGCTTGTTGAGCTGCGGCAGGTAAAGCAAATCGTCCAGGCGTTCGCGCCCGGCAAGGGAGCGATAACCCGGTGTCAGCCAGCGTCCGTCAGTGCGATCCAGACGTTCGAATATTTTGCGCAGGGTTCCGCGTGCATAGCCCTCTGCTGGTCGGCTCTTTTTGCCTTTCTGGCGATCAGATTCCTGCTTCTTACGCAAAAAAGAGAGGCGGCGGCTCAGTGGTTCACGCAGATAAACGGGAAGTGCCTTCAGTTCGGCAAAGGCGCTGGCCACCGGGTCTTGCTTTATTTCCTGGCGCTTATTGATGATGTTTTTTATCAGTTTTTCGCGTTGCCCGGCTTCCTCAAGGGATGCCATGAGTTTTTTGCCTGTATCGGATTGTGCGAAAAAGGCTTCTTCCTTCGCTTCCTGTTCTTCCTGTGCCCTTTTGTCCGCCTCAAGGTAGTAACGGATGGCGCGTTGCAGGTCGGTTTCAGTTTCCTGCCTGCGCTCCGTAAATCTGGCCGGATCAATGGCTGGCCGTGGTTCATTCCAGCTCCATGCAAACTCACTCATGGCTGGTATCCCGTCACGCGCTGCCACTCCTGCGAGAAGATGGCGGAAAGGCGGTTAAATTCAGCGGTGTATTCACTCAGCGAGGCACACCCGCCAGCAGTGCGATGCGCCAGCATTGCCACAAATACGGAGGCCGGGGAGTCGTAATACGCCAGCAGTGATTCGCCGTGTGGTGTCAGGCAGTGCAACGCCAGCCCGTGTGGTGTGAAATCCACGCGGTAGCAGTCGTCTACTGTGAAATAAAGGGTGTCCGCATTCTCCGGTTTTGTGGTGCGTGCTCTGTTGTCACGACCACGGATGTAGAGATCAAATAATCCCTGAAGAACGGGAGCCAGACGGGTGTCCTGTGTGCGCACCCATCTTGTGAAGTCATGAGCGTCAATCATGCTGCAATTCTCTTTACTACAGATGTGCGAAGGCCTCCCGCCGCAAGGTGCAGGAAAGGCCCGGAACAGGAATTAATGGAGTTTGTTTTGCTGCTGGATGAGCTGTTGAAGCTCGTGCAGATCATCCGCCAGATAACTGAAAACAGAGGCGGAATAAATGTTTGATAGTGCGTGGCTGCGCTCATGCAGCATATTGATGTGCATGATTTGCGCGACGCGTGATGCGCGGGAAAGTCTGCGGTTGATTTCAGTCTGGATGTGACGACGCGCAGCGTATGCGCGCTGTTGTTTGCGGTTTGCCATGATGTGGCCTCTACGTGTGTAAGTTTTGAAAACTCACCATCCAGAGCTGCGAAACTGTGGGTGGCGAGACGTACGAGGTTCGCAGTACCGGCAAACGCAGAACCCGGCCCGACCGAAGTCGGCCCCGTACGCCCCACCATAATTCGTGTGCGAAAAAGACGTGGCGATACAGTACGCACAAAAAAACCGCTGGCGCGGTTGTGCGCTACGTTTGTCAGCGGGCTGCGAAACCCGGCACCCGTTTTATGAGGTGCAGCGGAAATGTAACCTGACTGATTGCGGCATGGCAAGCGGTTTTTTTGTGTGTGCATGGTGGTTACTCAGTTTGGTAATAGCTCGTACAGCACGGCATCCGCTGCGGTGCGGCGACCGTAAAGAGAACGTGCTGTGCGAGTGGTGACTTTTATTTGCAGTGTGTGATTAATGTGTTTTGCTATCATGGCGAACGTCATGTGCTGCTCATCATGTAGTTCAGTCACCAGTTTCACCAGGTGATCGCTGTATCTGGTCAGGTGGTGGAGTTCTCCGCATTTTCGCAGGCTGTAACCACGTTTTTTCAGGTGCACTTGTACTGTGCGACGGGTGCATCCCACCTCGGCGGCCAGTTCCTTCGCCGTTCTGGTGCGGCGGTTTTCGATGAGAAAGGCGATCTCCTTTGCACTCAGTGTCTTTCTCTTGCGACCAATCAATCCACGGCTATGCAAAAAACCAAGTCGGTGCATAACGGCATCATGGGTTCGTTGAATTCGTTCAGTTATCTGGCGCGTGTTGTACTCTGGATAAAGCGAGATAAGCATTTCATCCTCCTGCTGTGTCCATGGCTTTACATGTGCCGGAGCCACGCCAGGCGTACCCATTGGTTTGAGTTTCATTGTGATTTGCTCCCTTACTGGTTAAGGAAAAAATCGAAAACGTTGTCGATGCGTTGCAGCAGCTCCTGCTGCATTGCTTCCGGGTCTTCAGGTTCACCTGGTGCACCCAGCGTTGCGCAGAAATCAGCGATTTCATGGTGGAGCGTCAGGCGAATGGCTGGAGCCATGGTTCTGGCGTGCTCCAGCTCATCCAGCAGTGCCAGCACAGCAGACGGCGAGAGCATTGCGCGAAATGCCAGTAATTTTTGATGTGTTGCCATTCGTTGCAGGTCAGTCGCCAGTTCGCGTAATTCCTGGTGGTTGATGGTGCTCATGCTCTGGCTTCCTTCAGTAGCTGGTTAAACATGTGGGTGAGTGGGTTGCCGCACCCGAACGGCATCGGGTTTACCTTGCAAGAGAACCGACCGCCTGTTTTGCGCTCTTCTCGGATGACCAAGCCGTCACGCCAGAGTCGGCGTAACTCAGCGCGGCGGCGATTTCTCCGCCACTACACCCCGGATTGGCGGCGATATAGTCCAGAATGGTCATCTTCGTGACTCCTGTATCTGTCGGATAAGGTTCACCTGCACCACATTCGTGGCGCAGAAGTATGTGTCGTCTATGAGATAAATGTGATGCGCGTCAGGTTGCGAACGGTGACGGTCGAGCGTTTTAATCAGCCGTTCGTCAACTTCGTATTCACGCCCTCTGGAGGTGAAACGAGTGACGGTAAATTTCTTAATTGCCATTACGTTTCCTTAGCCTGGAAGGCCTGCACCATTTGATGCAGGCGGTACATGGTGCGAAAGCGTGGGCGAGTTCGATTGTTGGCGTCAGAACCATTAACGCGGTTAAGCCAGCCGTAGCCATACCAGCGGTTAGCTACCCACACCTCAAAGAAGTTCTCGCCGTAATAAAAAATCGCGTTATGCCGATTCACGGTTACGAGTGAACCTTCACCCAGTAGTTGTTCTAATGCCCCATCCCATGACGCACTGAACGGGCGATAGTAAAAGCCGGTTGCGGTCCTGATGATGTGGTCCAGCAGGGCCACGATGTATTTCAGTCTCTCCATTGCGTTATTCCGTCAGTCAATGAAGCGGACTTCTTTTTTATTAGCTTCCAGAGCGGGGTTGGCGGAGATCTCCTTAATTAAGAGTTTCTCCTGGTCTTTAGACTCGGCTACGATGATGTAAATTTTGTCGTCAGCAACAGCGAGGCGAACTCGCTTGCCGATATTGGTGGCTGGCGAATTTTCTTTTGTTTGCTGTGCCCTGATAACTTCCAGCTCGGCAGCCTGTTTTTCGATGATTTCAGCGGCTTCAGTAGCAGTTTTTGCGATTATTAATGAGAGAGTTGCGGTGTCCATGTGGCCATTCGCCATGGCTTCTTTTGCTACTTCACCTTGCATATCTGCGATTTCATTCAGGTTGTGAATAATGCCTTCTTCTTTTGAGTACATTTTTGTATCTCCGTTATTTACGTGTGCGAACGCCTCCGCGAATGCGGATAGTTTTCATGTTTTCGTATTTAATCTGGTGTTTTGTTTATGCTGTTATTCGCCAGTGAAAAAACGTTCAATCTTTTTTACTGAATGAATAATTCGCATAATACCAATTGCGCAAACCACCGAAAAAATCAGAACAAGCCACGAAATAAATATATTCATGCGATATTCCCCAGCTTATACGGTTCAATATGTTCCCCGCATTCTGCGGCACAGATCAGCTCGGAAAGTTCGTTAAGTGCATCCAGATCATCAGCGTAAAAAGCCACGTCATACAGACTCCGGATTGCCCTGGTCAATGAGTCACGGGCTGCACGTTCAGCATGAGCGCCTGATGCACTTAAGCGAAAATAAAAACGCTCAAGTGCTTTGTTAATGAGAGTTTTATATTCTTTGCCCATCGCAACGCCCTTTAATCTGCTTTCTGAATTTCGGCTTCTGAATCCATACAAATAATTTCGATATAGGGTTCATCGCCATTAACCTGACGTGCCTTTTCAGCTTCGCTAATGATTTCTCGTACGGTCTGGTACGGAAGCTCCACGAACAGTTGTGCGCCGCCGTCCACATAAATATGAGTGGTTGCGTTTTTTGCCTGGGCCACACCATTAATGGCTGATGCGCGCAATAAAAGTTCACCGCGAAAATCAATAAAGCGGATAAATACACCTTGTGCATGCTCTTTGGTCATAAAGCACCTGTTATAAATCAGCCTGTTTAATAAAACTTTGTCCGCGAAGCAGACGATCAACCGTGCGTAGTGCTTCGTATAATGTGAAATCCTGCCCGAACTGATTGTCGCCGCTGCTTAGTGCAAAAATGCGATTTCCGGTAAACGGATTGCGTGGGCATTTATGGACCACGATTCCAGCTTTCTCAATCAGCCAGGCATGCTCGCCGATTTGTTTTACTGGGTAGCCATCCGGCGTTGCGTGTGTTTCGCTCAGGCTGTAGCGAGAGCTGCTGCGTGATGCACTGGTAGCGAAACGGTTAGCATGGCGTTCAGCACCATTGCGGAAGTGTTGCCGTGAAGAATTACGTCGTTGCTTCATACAAAAATATCCTGCTGCTGTTGCGAATTTGTGCCGGGTTTTAGCCATGCCCGGCGCATGGTTTTGTGGTATTTTTCCACCGCCCGCAGTCTTGAAGGGGCTGTAAAGGGCGCGTGTTCAACCAACCACAAGGAATAAAATATGTCCTATGATAAAAAGGTTATTGATGCGCTAAATGCGGCAATTTCTGTATTAGAGAAAGCGCCGGTTAATCCTCCGAATAAAGGAGAGCCATCAAAAACCATTCGTCAGCTCGCGAATGAATTGCGTACTCTTGCGTTAAGAAAATATCCTCAGGCAAGTACATGGATTCTTCCTGAGTGATTATTTAACTCCAGTGCCGGAGATTTTCTCTGGCACATTTCCGACCTCAATAACCATGTTGTCACTGCTTAAAATTTGTCGATAAAGCTCAAAGACTTCTTTGGCGGGAAAACGGAGCGCAACGCCGTATATTGGTTCTAAAATCATTCCAATAGTTTCTTTGATGCCATCTCGACAAAAATGGCCGTATTCATCGTCAGGATGCAGGGTGATATCTTTCAAATCTTCGCCATTCTGAAGCTTTGATTTTAATGCCATCAGGCCAGCGAACGTTCTGTGTAATTCGTGGTAGTCAACGCTGATTTCGACCTGCGGCTTACCTGGAAAAACGAGTAAAACCTTCTGGTGTGGCTTTTCGTTTTTCAGGGTTTCCAGTCGTTCCAGTAGTGCTTTGTCTTCGTAGTTTGTCATTTCAAAGCCCCAACCACAGCAACCATGCCTCTCGTTGTTCTTTCGGCTGATTAAAAAATGCCTTGCGCATACCCGCATTAAACGCTGGCAGATATATCCAGTTTTCTGATGCTCGCGTCTTCACTGAACCTGGCTTCGTGAAATCAACCGTTGGTAGCTTTGCGGCGTCAATCATGGTTCTGACGGTTGATTCTTTGCGGCCAATCATCTTGGCAAATAGTTGATATGGCACCGCTTCAAGTGGATATGGTGCTACCTGAATGAACCCCTCAAGCTCTGATTCGCTCATTGTGGTAATCTCCTTAATTCGTCCAAATGGCCCAAAATGGCTTATATAGGCTTATTTTGGCTATTTGAATGTTTTTGTATTACATGTAACCCAATAGCGTGGAGTTTAGATCACATATGATCCATAAATCAAGCCTTGGAGAAAAACTTCGCCTGATTCGAGAGGCAGAGGGATTGTCACGTAGAGAGATGGGAGAGGTGACAGGGGTATCTCAAAACAATCTCAAAAATTATGAAATATTGGGAAGAATGATACCTGGAGAAACGTTACTCCTGATTTTGAATCATCCTCGTTTTCGGAAGTATTCGGATTGGGTGATGTTTAATCAAACTAATGCTGCGACGGGGCAGATTGCTCCGCCTCTCTCTCTTGATGGCTTCTTCGATTCGGAAGGCGATCAGGTTTCAACCGAAACAAACCAAAAATCACCCCACTGAGGCCAGAAAACTGGTTAGACCTGCTTTTTGTCTGGTCTGATTATTGCTGGAAAGAGGCTGGAGAAATTGTAGAGCGGTTCATTGGAGGGCTTCACGATGTCGATTAAGAAGCTCGAAGATGGTCGTTATTTGCTGGACATCAGGCCGAACGGACGCAAGGGAAAGCGCGTGCGTAAGGTATTTGACAAAAAATCGGTAGCGGTGGCCACTGAACGCTACATCATGGCGAACGCTGAAAAGCGGGAATATATACAGGGCTACCGTGATCGTCGAACGCTAAATGATTTGCTTGAGTTGTGGTGGATGTATCACGGCCAGCACAGGCGTAAGGCGGAAGAAGACCGAAAACAACTGCGCAACATAATCAATGAGCTTGGCGCTGATATGCAGGCTGTGGATCTTGATAAGCTGAAAATTATCGCGTGGCGTTCTCAAAAGATAGCTGATGGATTGAAACCGTCATCTGCTAACAGATACATGAATCGGTTATCCGGAATGTTTACAGTACTGAAGAAAATAGGCCTCTGGGATGCAGAGCATCCGGTAAGGGGGATTTCTATTCTTTATGTATCCCCACGAGAAATGGCTTTCCTGTCCCGGAAGGAAGTGGCGTTATTGCTCGATACACTGGAGGGCGATTACTGGCGTGTTGCGCTTTTGTGTTTAAGCACGGGAGCGCGCTGGAGTGAAGCCTGTAAGCTCCGTGGTGAACAGATAGTTCATAACCGTGTAACGTTTCTCGAAACCAAAAATGGCCGAAAGAGAACAGTGCCAATTTCGCAGGCGGTTTGTGAGGCGATCAAAACCAGAGAAACAGGCGGCTTGTTTGAGGTGAAGTACCGGGAATTCTGCTTGGCGCTGAAAAGAGTTAAGCCCGATTTGCCAAAAGGCCAGGCTGCACATGTGCTGCGGCATACGTTCGCCAGCCATTTTGTGATGAACGGAGGAAACATTATTGCGCTTCAGAAGATTCTTGGCCACGCAACCATTCAGCAAACAATGGCATATGCACATTTTGCACCGGATTACCTGCAGGATGCGGTGGCCCTTAATCCGCTGAAAGGTGGCGTGAGTGTCCACGCAGTGTCCACGGGGGATTAATTTTATATAGCCTGAAACGGCTTAAAGGGCGATACTGAATAACAATTTTTCAGTATTGCCCGTCTAAATGGTTATGTTGTTATCTGTATGATTATGAATGTTTTTTCAGATTAAACAGCAGTTTGCAAATGGGCGTTTGTTAATAAAGGAGCCTTAGATTGTCAGAGACTGAAAAAGGGTTAAAAATCCTTGTTGATGAAAATATGCCTTATGCCCGCGAATTATTTAGTCGTCTGGGGGAGGTGAAAGCGGTTCCGGGGCGTCCAATTCCAGTTGCTGAACTGGATGATGCAGATGCTTTGATGGTGCGTTCGGTCACGAAAGTGAATGAATCTTTGCTGGCAGGAAAACCGGTAAAATTTATTGGCACCGCGACCGCGGGGACGGACCATGTCGATGAAGCGTGGTTAAAGCAGTCGGGAATTGGTTTTTCTGCTGCACCTGGCTGCAATGCGATTGCGGTAGTGGAATATGTTTTCTCGTCACTGCTGATGCTCGCCGAACGCGATGGATTTTCACTGCACGAGCGTACCGTGGGGATCGTGGGCGTCGGCAACGTCGGGCGACGGTTACAGGCGCGGCTGGAAGCTTGGGGGATCAAAACATTACTTTGCGATCCACCACGCGCCGATCGTGGGGATGAGGGGGATTTCCGTCCTCTTGATGAACTGGTCGCGCAAGCAGACATTCTGACTTTCCATACGCCACTCTTCAAAGATGGTCCGTACAAAACGCGGCATCTGGCGGATGAAAAACTGATTCGCAGCCTGAAGCCGGGGGCAATTCTGATTAACGCCTGCCGTGGTGCCGTTGTCGATAATACCGCACTGCTGACCTGCCTGAATGAAGGTCAGAAGTTAAGCGTGGTGCTGGATGTCTGGGAAGGCGAGCCAGAACTCAACGTCGAGCTGCTGCAAAAAGTGGATATCGGCACGCCGCATATCGCGGGCTATACCCTCGAAGGCAAAGCTCGCGGCACAACGCAAGTGTTTGAAGCTTACAGCAAGTTTATTGGTCATGAACAGCACGTGGCGTTGGATACTTTACTGCCCGCGCCGGAGTTTGGCCGCATCACGCTGCATGGTCCGCTCGATCAGCCGACGCTAAAAAGGCTGGTGCATTTGGTGTATGATGTGCGCCGCGACGACGCACCGCTGCGTAAAGTCGCCGGAATACCGGGTGAGTTCGATAAACTGCGCAAAAATTACCTTGAGCGCCGCGAATGGTCGTCTCTGTATGTGATCTGTGATGACGCCAGCGCGGCGGCATTACTGTGTAAACTGGGTTTTAACGCCGTTCATCATCCGGCTCGTTAATCTCTTCTTCATGCTCTCTGCTGTAACATAGGCAGGGAGCTTTGCATTTTCTGGAGTAAACCACCATGTCTGAAGGCTGGAACATTGCCGTCCTGGGCGCAACTGGCGCTGTGGGCGAAGCCCTGATTGAAACGCTGGCTGAACGTCAGTTCCCGGTTGGGGAAATTTATGCACTGGCACGTAACGAAAGCGCAGGCGAACATCTGCGCTTTGGTGGTAAGACAATCACCGTGCAGGATGCCGCCGAATTTGACTGGACGCAGGCGCAACTGGCGTTTTTTGTCGCAGGCAAAGAAGCGACCGCGACCTGGGTTGAAGAAGCAACCAACTCAGGCTGCCTGGTTATCGACAGCAGCGGATTGTTTGCTCTCGAACCCGACGTACCGCTGGTGGTGCCGGAAGTAAACCCGTTTGTACTTGCTGATTACCGTAACCGTAATGTTATCGCCGTACCGGACAGCCTGACCAGCCAACTGCTGGCCTCTCTGAAACCGTTAATCGATCAGGGCGGATTGTCGCGTATTAGCGTTACCAGCCTGATTTCAGCCTCCGCCCAGGGCAAAAAAGCAGTCGATGCGTTAGCGGGGCAGAGTGCGAAATTGCTCAACGGTATTCCGATTGACGAAGAAGATTTCTTCGGACGTCAGCTGGCGTTCAACATGCTGCCGTTACTGCCGGACAGGGAAGGTAGTGTGCGCGAAGAACGTCGTATCGTCGATGAAGTGCGCAAAATCATGCAGGACGAAGGGCTGATGATTTCGGCAAGCGTCGTGCAGGCACCGGTATTTTACGGTCACGCTCAGATGGTCAACTTTGAAGCTCTGCGTCCGCTGGCGGCAGAAGAAGCGCGTGATGCCTTTACTCAGGGCGAAGATATTGTGCTTTCCGAAGAGAACGAATTCCCGACACAGGTGGGTGACGCTTCCGGTACGCCGCATCTTTCTGTGGGCTGCGTGCGCAATGATTACGGTATTCCAGAGCAAATCCAGTTCTGGTCGGTGGCCGATAACGTCCGTTTTGGCGGCGCACTGATGGCAGTGAAAATCGCCGAGAAACTGGTGCAGGAGTATCTGTACTAATGTCCGACCAGCAACAACCGCCAGTTTATAAAATTGCGCTGGGCATTGAGTACGACGGCAGTAGGTATTACGGCTGGCAACGGCAGAACGAAGTCCGCAGTGTGCAGGAGAAGCTGGAAAAGGCGCTCTCCCAGGTGGCGAACGAGCCCATCACCGTCTTCTGCGCCGGGCGTACTGATGCAGGCGTACACGGCACCGGGCAGGTAGTGCATTTCGAAACCACCGCGCAGCGCAAAGACGCCGCGTGGACATTAGGCGTAAATGCGAATTTACCTGGTGACATCGCCGTGCGTTGGGTTAAAGCTGTACCTGATGATTTTCATGCCCGATTTAGCGCCACGGCTCGCCGTTATCGCTACATCATCTACAATCATCGGCTGCGCCCGGCGGTGTTGAGTAAAGGTGTGACCCACTTCTACGAACCGCTGGATGCCGAACGGATGCATCGGGCTGCGCAATGCTTGTTGGGCGAGAATGATTTCACCTCATTTCGCGCGGTGCAGTGCCAGTCCCGAACGCCGTGGCGCAACGTTATGCATATTAACGTCACGCGACATGGTCCTTATGTGGTGGTAGATATCAAAGCGAATGCCTTTGTACATCATATGGTGAGGAATATTGTCGGTAGCCTGATGGAAGTAGGCGCCCACAACCAGCCAGAGAGTTGGATAGCAGAGCTGTTAGCGGCAAAGGACAGAACGTTGGCGGCAGCAACGGCGAAAGCGGAAGGGCTGTATCTGGTTGCGGTAGATTACCCTGACCGATTTGATCTTCCAAAACCGCCAATGGGCCCGCTGTTTCTGGCGGACTAATGAGAATAATGCTCTAAAAATTTCAGGCTGTAGCCAACGCAGTTACAGCCTGAGAAATGAAGAGTACAAGGCATAGGCAATTATGGACCTGATTTATTTCCTCATCGATTTTATTTTGCATATTGATGTGCATCTGGCTGAGCTGGTCGCAGAGTACGGCGTCTGGGTTTATGCCATTCTGTTTTTGATTCTGTTCTGTGAAACCGGGCTTGTGGTAACGCCATTCCTGCCTGGTGATTCGTTGCTGTTTGTCGCTGGCGCGTTGGCATCTCTGGAGACTAATGATCTCAACGTCCATATGATGGTGGTACTGATGTTGATTGCTGCAATTGTGGGTGATGCAGTCAACTACACCATTGGACGGTTATTTGGTGACAAACTGTTCAGTAATCCGGATTCGAAAATTTTCCGTCGTAGTTATCTTGATAAGACTCATCAGTTTTACGAGAGACATGGCGGCAAAACAATTATTCTCGCCCGTTTTGTACCGATCGTCAGAACGTTCGCGCCGTTCGTTGCGGGAATGGGCCACATGTCGTATCGTCATTTCGCCGCTTTTAACGTGATTGGTGCACTGTTGTGGGTACTGATTTTTACCTACGCAGGTTATTTCTTCGGCACGCTCCCTTTCATTCAGAGTAACCTTAAACTGATGATTGTTGGCATTATTTTTGTTTCAATATTGCCTGGGGTTTTCGAATTTATTCGTCACAAACGCGCTGCGGCCCGCGCCGCAAAATAAAAAGTAACTCCGCGGTTCGACCACTTTTTTATCCAAAGTTTCGGGCTGTTATGTTTTAATGTGCAACATTCATGGTCTGTTGGGGGCAAAAATGGCATTATGCGTCCCCAAAGATAAAACTGGCATCGAACCAGGTTCAGACAGAAAGGTCCCTAATGAGCTGGATTGAACGAATTAAAAGCAACATTACTCCCACCCGCAAGGCGAGCATTCCTGAAGGTGTGTGGACTAAGTGTGATAGCTGCGGTCAGGTTTTATACCGCGCTGAACTGGAACGTAATCTTGAGGTCTGTCCGAAGTGTGACCATCACATGCGTATGTCGGCGCGTAACCGCCTGCATAGCTTGTTAGATGAAGGCAGCCTTGTGGAGCTGGGTAGCGAGCTTGAGCCGAAAGATGTGCTGAAGTTCCGTGACTCCAAAAAGTATAAAGACCGTCTGGCCTCTGCGCAGAAAGAAACCGGCGAAAAAGACGCGCTGGTGGTGATGAAAGGCACTCTGTACGGTATGCCGGTTGTCGCTGCGGCATTCGAATTCGCCTTTATGGGCGGTTCAATGGGTTCAGTGGTTGGCGCTCGTTTCGTGCGTGCCGTTGAGCAAGCGCTGGAAGATAACTGCCCGCTGATCTGCTTCTCCGCTTCTGGTGGCGCACGTATGCAGGAAGCGTTAATGTCGCTGATGCAGATGGCGAAAACCTCTGCGGCACTGGCGAAAATGCAGGAGCGCGGGTTACCGTACATTTCTGTACTGACCGACCCGACTATGGGCGGTGTTTCTGCAAGCTTCGCGATGCTGGGCGATCTCAATATTGCTGAACCGAAAGCGCTAATCGGCTTTGCCGGTCCTCGCGTTATCGAACAGACCGTTCGCGAAAAACTGCCGCCAGGATTCCAGCGCAGTGAATTCCTGATCGAGAAAGGCGCCATCGATATGATCGTCCGTCGACCGGAAATGCGCCTGAAACTGGCTAGCATTCTGGCGAAGCTGATGAATCTGCCAGCGCCTAATCCTGATGCGCCGCGTGAAGGCGAAGTGGTGCCACCGGTGCCGGATCAGGAACCAGAGGCCTGATAACTGATAAGGGCAGGGCCACTGGCTCTGCCCTTTTGCTATTTATTCTCCCCGTAACGAATCAGCGGATACCATGATTATCAAACGCACTCTTCAAGCCGCGTCGCCTCTGGCTTCGTGGCTTTCTTATCTGGAAAACCTGCACAGTAAAACTATCGATCTCGGCCTTGAGCGCGTCAGCCAGGTTGCCGCGCGTCTTGGCGTCCTTAAACCTGCACCGTTTGTGTTTACCGTTGCGGGAACTAATGGCAAAGGCACGACCTGCCGTACGCTGGAGTCGATTCTGATGGCGGCAGGGTACAAAGTGGGTGTGTACAGCTCGCCGCATCTGGTGCGTTATACCGAGCGCGTTCGTATACAGGGCAAAGAACTGGCGGAGTCGGCCCATACGGCTTCTTTTGCCGAGATTGAGGCCGAGCGCGGCGATATTTCTTTGACTTATTTTGAATACGGTACGCTGTCGGCATTGTGGTTGTTCAAAGAGGCGCAACTCGATGTGGTGATTCTGGAAGTAGGTCTGGGCGGTCGTCTGGATGCGACTAACATTGTCGATGCTGATGTTGCCGTGGTGACCAGTATTGCGCTGGATCATACCGACTGGCTGGGGCCAGATCGTGAAAGCATTGGTCGTGAGAAAGCGGGGATCTTCCGCAGCGAAAAACCGGCAATCGTCGGTGAACCGGAAATGCCTTACACCATTGCCGATGTAGCACAGGAGAAAGGCGCACTGTTGCAACGTTGTGGCGTTGAGTGGAATTATTCCGTCGCTGACCATAACTGGTCATTTACCGACGCTCACGGCACGTTGGCGGGGTTACCGTTGCCACTTGTCCCGCAACCGAATGCCGCAACAGCGCTGGCGGCACTGCGTGCCAGCGGCCTGGAAGTCAGTGAAAAGGCAATTCGCGACGGTATTGCCAGCGCAATTTTGCCTGGACGTTTCCAGATTGTGAGCGAGACGCCACGCGTTATTTTTGATGTCGCCCATAATCCTCATGCGGCGGAATATCTTACCGGACGCATGAAAGCGTTACCGAAAAACGGGCGCGTGCTGGCGGTTATCGGTATGCTACATGATAAAGATATTGCCGGAACACTGGCCTGGTTGAAAAGCGTGGTTGATGACTGGTATTGTGCGCCACTGGAAGGGCCGCGCGGTGCCACGGCAGCACAACTGCTTGAGCATCTGGGGAACGGCAAACCATTCGATAGCGTTGCGCAGGCATGGGAAGCCGCAATGGCGGACGCTAAACCGGAAGATACCGTGCTGGTGTGTGGTTCGTTCCATACGGTCGCACATGTCATGGAAGTGATTGACGCGAGGAGAAGCGGTGGCGAGTAAGTTTCAGAATCGGTTAGTTGGCACTATTGTGCTGGTAGCTCTGGGAGTTATTGTGCTTCCAGGATTGCTTGATGGGCAGAAAAAACATTATCAGGATGAGTTCGCAGCGATCCCGCTGGTGCCGAAAGCGGGCGATCGTGACGAGCCAGATATGATGCCAGCCGCCACTCAGGCGTTGCCGACACAGCCGCCAGAAGGCGCGGCAGAAGAGGTGCGGGCAGGTGATGCCGCAGCGCCTTCGCTCGACCCGACAACCATTGCGGCCAATAATACCGTGTTTGAACCGGAGCCTGCACCGGTCGCTCCACCGAAACCGAAACCAGTGGATCCGCCTAAGCCGAAGGTTGAAGTGCCGCCCCCGCCGAAGCCAGAACCGAAGCCGGTTGTTGAAGAAAAGGCAGCGCCGACGGGTAAAGCCTATGTTGTGCAACTGGGCGCGCTGAAAAATGCCGATAAAGTGAATGAGATTGTCGGTAAGCTGCGTGGCGCGGGATATCGGGTTTATACTTCGCCGTCAACGCCAGTGCAGGGTAAAATCACCCGTATTCTCGTGGGGCCAGATGCCTCAAAAGATAAGCTGAAAGGATCGCTTGGCGAACTGAAGCAGATCTCTGGTTTGAGCGGCGTGGTTATGGCTACACGCCGAATTAATACGGTTTTACCTGATGCGACGCCAGCGCGTCTTATCAGGCCTGTGCTGGAGCAGAACCGTAGGTCGGATAAGGCGTTCACGCCGCATCCGACAATGGTTGCCCGATGCCGCAAAGGCATAAAAAGTCGATGGCGTTGAATATTTTTTCAGCGCCATTTTTATTGATGCGCGGGAAGGAAATCCCTACGCAAACGTTTTCTTTTTCTGTTAGAATGCGCCCCGAACAGGATGACAGGGCGTAAAATCGTGGGACACATATGGTCTGGATTGATTACGCCATAATCGCGGTGATTGCTTTTTCCTCTCTGGTTAGCCTGATCCGCGGCTTTGTTCGTGAAGCGTTATCGCTGGTGACATGGGGTTGTGCTTTCTTTGTCGCCAGTCATTACTACACTTACCTGTCAGTCTGGTTTACGGGCTTTGAAGACGAACTGGTTCGAAATGGGATTGCCATCGCGGTACTGTTTATCGCTACCCTGATCGTTGGTGCTATCGTGAACTTCGTGATAGGCCAGCTGGTGGAGAAAACGGGGTTGTCAGGCACCGATCGGGTGCTGGGCGTCTGTTTCGGTGCGTTGCGCGGTGTGTTGATTGTTGCTGCCATTCTCTTCTTTCTCGACTCCTTTACTGGAGTGTCGAAAAGCGAAGACTGGAGCAAATCACAGCTGATCCCGCAGTTCAGTTTTATCATCAGATGGTTTTTTGATTATCTGCAAAGCTCGTCAAGTTTCTTGCCCAGGGCGTAAGTGCTCTGAGATGTGGCTTAACGAGGAAAAAGACGTATGTGCGGTATTGTCGGTATCGCCGGTGTTATGCCGGTTAACCAGTCGATTTATGATGCCTTAACGGTGCTTCAGCATCGCGGTCAGGATGCCGCCGGCATCATCACCATAGATGCCAATAACTGCTTCCGTTTGCGTAAAGCGAACGGGCTGGTGAGCGATGTATTTGAAGCTCGCCATATGCAGCGTTTGCAGGGCAATATGGGCATTGGTCATGTGCGTTACCCTACGGCTGGCAGCTCCAGTGCCTCTGAAGCGCAGCCGTTTTACGTTAACTCCCCGTATGGCATTACGCTTGCCCACAACGGCAATCTGACCAACGCTCACGAGTTGCGTAAAAAACTGTTTGAAGAAAAACGCCGCCACATCAACACCACTTCCGACTCGGAAATTCTGCTTAATATCTTCGCCAGCGAGCTGGACAACTTCCGCCACTACCCGCTGGAAGCCGACAACATTTTCGCCGCCATCGCTGCTACAAACCGCTTAATCCGCGGCGCGTATGCCTGTGTGGCGATGATTATCGGCCACGGTATGGTTGCTTTCCGCGATCCTAACGGGATTCGTCCGCTGGTGTTGGGGAAACGTGATATCGACGAGAATCGCACAGAATATATGGTCGCTTCCGAAAGCGTTGCGCTCGATACGCTGGGCTTTGAGTTCCTACGTGACGTCGCCCCAGGCGAAGCGATTTACATCACTGAAGAAGGGCAGTTGTTTACCCGTCAGTGTGCTGACAATCCGGTCAGCAATCCGTGCCTGTTTGAGTATGTTTACTTTGCCCGTCCTGACTCGTTCATCGACAAAATTTCCGTTTACAGCGCGCGTGTGAATATGGGCACGAAACTGGGCGAGAAAATTGCCCGTGAATGGGAAGATCTTGATATCGACGTGGTGATCCCGATTCCGGAAACTTCCTGCGATATCGCGTTGGAAATTGCCCGAATTCTGGGTAAACCGTACCGCCAGGGCTTTGTTAAAAACCGCTATGTTGGTCGTACCTTCATCATGCCGGGTCAGCAACTGCGTCGTAAATCTGTGCGCCGTAAATTGAACGCCAACCGCGCTGAGTTCCGCGATAAAAACGTCCTGCTGGTCGACGACTCCATCGTCCGTGGCACCACTTCTGAGCAGATTATCGAGATGGCACGCGAAGCCGGAGCGAAGAAAGTGTACCTCGCTTCTGCGGCACCGGAAATTCGCTTCCCGAACGTTTATGGTATTGATATGCCGAGTGCCACGGAACTGATCGCTCACGGCCGTGAAGTGGATGAAATTCGCCAGATCATCGGTGCCGACGGTTTGATTTTCCAGGATCTCAACGATCTGATCGAAGCAGTTCGCGCTGAAAATCCGGATATCCAGCAGTTTGAATGCTCGGTGTTCAACGGCGTCTACGTCACCAAAGATGTTGATCAGGGCTACCTCGATTTTCTCGATACTTTACGTAATGACGACGCCAAAGCATTGCAACGTCAGAACGAAGTGGAAAACCTGGAAATGCATAACGAAGGATGATGCCTTCACTCAGGGTGCCAGTCTGGCACCCTGACTTGCAACTCTCGCCGAAATCCTGCAAAGTCTGCCAGCAAGTCTGACAGGGCAACTCTCTATGAAACGACTCATTGTAGGCATCAGTGGTGCCAGCGGCGCGATTTATGGCGTGCGCTTATTACAGGTTCTGCGCGATGTTGCAGACATCGAAACGCATCTGGTCATGAGCCAGGCGGCGCGCCAGACCTTATCCCTCGAAACGGATTTTTCCCTGCGCGAAGTGCAGGCGTTAGCCGATGTCACGCACGATGCGCGCGATATTGCTGCCAGCATCTCTTCTGGTTCTTTCCAGACGCTGGGCATGGTAATTTTACCCTGTTCAATCAAGACCCTTTCCGGCATTGTCCATAGCTATACTGATGGCTTACTGACCCGCGCGGCAGATGTGGTGCTGAAAGAGCGACGACCGCTGGTGCTCTGCGTGCGTGAAACACCGTTGCACTTAGGCCACCTGCGTTTAATGACTCAGGCGGCTGAAATCGGTGCGGTGATTATGCCTCCCGTTCCGGCGTTTTATCATCGCCCGCAATCCCTTGATGATGTGATAAATCAGACGGTTAACCGTGTTCTTGACCAGTTTGCGATAACCCTTCCCGAAGATCTCTTTGCCCGCTGGCAGGGCGCATAACTCTGCTGTTGCCCTGTTTCAGGGCAATTTTGCAACCGCGATCAAATCCTCGACATTTTGTTCCTTCCATTGAATCGAAACGCTGCGATTCAACCGCCATACCTGCTATCTTCAATTTCAGGACAATAATGCAACGTCTCATTAACATATTTTACGTTGAATGTTGCTGCTGTCGGCAAGATGGCATAAGACCTGCATGAACGAGCCTGCAAACACACAACACAATACACAATATAAAAAAGCCATTTCACTTGAGGGTTATGTATGAAGAAGTCGATTCTCGCTCTGTCTTTGTTAGTCGGTATCTCCGCAGCAGCTTCCAGCTACGCGGCGCTGCCGGAGACGGTACGTATCGGAACGGATACCACCTATGCACCGTTCTCATCGAAAGATGCCAAAGGTGACTTTGTTGGCTTTGATATCGATCTCGGTAACGAGATGTGCAAACGGATGCAGGTGAAATGTACCTGGGTTGCCAGTGACTTTGATGCGCTGATCCCCTCACTGAAAGCGAAAAAAATCGACGCTATTATTTCGTCGCTCTCCATTACCGATAAACGTCAGCAGGAGATTGCTTTCTCCGACAAGCTGTACGCCGCGGATTCCCGTCTGATTGCCGCTAAAGGTTCGCCGATTCAACCAACGCTGGATTCACTGAAAGGTAAACATGTCGGAGTGCTGCAAGGCTCCACTCAGGAAGCCTACGCTAACGATACCTGGCGCAGTAAAGGTATTGATGTTGTGGCTTATGCCAACCAGGATTTAGTTTATTCCGATCTGGCTGCGGGGCGTCTGGATGCTGCGTTACAAGATGAAGTCGCCGCTAGTGAAGGATTCCTTAAGCAACCTGCCGGTAAAGAGTTCGCCTTTGCTGGCCCTTCAGTGAAAGACAAAAAATACTTCGGTGACGGTACCGGTGTCGGGCTGCGTAAAGATGATGCCGAACTGACAGCCGCCTTTGACAAAGCGCTTGGCGAGCTGCGCCAGGATGGTACTTACGACAAGATGGCGAAAAAGTACTTCGATTTTAATGTCTATGGTGACTGATACGTCGCAGGGAAGCTGCATCTGATAGCGTCATTATCATGGTGCATTATAGGTTTGTTGCACTATCGTGGTGCATTGAAATGCATACTTAAGCAATTTTAATGAAAAATAATACGATTAACTGGCCAGGATATTTTGCCTTGTTGGTCAATTTTATGGCACGATAAGTGTAACAAACCTGTAAATATTCCCTATTAAAAGACTGTCAGTTGAGGACATTATGAAAAAACTGGTGCTATCGCTCTCCTTGGTTCTGGCCTTCTCCAGCGCGACTGCTGCTTTTGCTGCTATTCCGCAAAATATTCGCATCGGTACTGACCCGACTTATGCACCGTTTGAATCAAAAAATTCACAAGGTGAATTGGTTGGCTTTGATATCGAGCTGGCGAAGGAACTGTGCAAACGCATCAATACGCAATGTACATTTGTCGAAAACCCGCTGGATGCGTTAATTCCGTCATTAAAAGCGAAGAAGATTGACGCCATCATGTCATCGCTTTCCATCACCGAAAAACGTCAGCAGGAAATAGCCTTCACCGACAAATTGTACGCCGCCGATTCTCGCCTGGTTGTGGCGAAAAATTCCGACATTCAGCCGACAGTAGAATCGCTGAAAGGCAAGCGGGTGGGCGTATTGCAGGGCACGACCCAGGAGACATTTGGTAACGAGCACTGGGCGCCAAAAGGCATTGAAATCGTCTCTTATCAGGGGCAGGACAATATTTATTCTGACCTGACCGCCGGGCGTATTGATGCCGCGTTCCAGGACGAAGTTGCCGCCAGCGAAGGTTTCCTCAAACAGCCAGTCGGTAAAGATTACAAATTCGGTGGCCCGTCTGTTAAAGATGAAAAACTGTTTGGCGTAGGCACCGGCATGGGCCTGCGTAAAGAAGATAACGAACTGCGCGAGGCACTGAACAAAGCCTTTGCCGAAATGCGCGCTGACGGTACTTACGAGAAATTAGCGAAAAAGTACTTCGATTTTGATGTTTATGGTGGTTAATCACCATCGGTGAAAGAAAGCCCGCTCCCTTCGGGTAACCGGAGGGAGACAAGAGGCGGTAATTCACCACACACGACAGGACAGGCAGCATGTTGTATGGGTTTTCAGGTGTTATTTTACAGGGGGCTCTCGTCACGCTGGAGCTGGCCATCAGCTCTGTAGTGCTCGCTGTAATCATCGGTTTAATTGGCGCTGGCGGTAAGCTTTCGCAAAATCGACTCTCGGGGCTGATTTTCGAAGGATATACCACGCTGATTCGCGGTGTGCCGGATTTAGTGTTGATGCTGCTGATATTTTACGGTTTGCAGATTGCGTTAAATACGGTGACGGAGGCGATGGGCGTCGGACAGATTGATATTGACCCGATGGTTGCCGGTATTATCACCCTGGGTTTTATTTACGGTGCTTACTTCACCGAAACGTTCCGTGGCGCGTTTATGGCGGTGCCGAAAGGGCAAATAGAGGCGGCTACGGCGTTCGGTTTTACTCGTGGGCAAGTGTTTCGGCGGATTATGTTTCCGGCGATGATGCGTTACGCTCTGCCGGGCATTGGCAACAACTGGCAGGTGATCCTCAAATCTACCGCCCTGGTTTCGTTACTCGGCCTGGAAGATGTGGTGAAAGCCACCCAACTGGCAGGCAAAAGTACCTGGGAACCGTTCTATTTCGCCATCGTCTGTGGCGTGATTTATCTGGTTTTCACCACCGTTTCCAATGGTGTGCTGCTGTTCCTTGAGCGCCGCTACTCCGTGGGTGTGAAGAGGGCTGACCTGTGATCGAAATCTTACATGAATACTGGAAACCGCTGTTGTGGACCGACGGTTATCGCTTTACCGGCGTGGCGATTACCCTTTGGTTGCTGATTTTGTCAGTAGTGATAGGCGGAATTCTGGCGCTGTTTCTGGCGATTGGTCGTGTCTCAAGTAATAAATACATCCAGTTTCCAATCTGGTTATTTACCTATATTTTTCGCGGTACGCCGCTGTATGTGCAGTTGCTGGTGTTCTATTCCGGCATGTACACGCTGGAGATTGTTAAGGGTACCGAGTTTCTTAACGCTTTCTTCCGCAGTGGCCTGAACTGTACCGTGCTGGCGCTGACGCTTAACACTTGTGCTTACACCACCGAGATTTTTGCCGGAGCGATTCGCTCGGTGCCGCACGGGGAAATTGAAGCTGCCAGAGCCTATGGTTTCTCGACCTTTAAAATGTATCGCTGCATTATTTTACCGTCGGCGCTGCGCATTGCTTTACCGGCCTACAGCAACGAAGTGATCCTGATGTTGCACTCGACTGCGCTGGCGTTTACTGCCACGGTGCCGGATCTGCTGAAAATTGCCCGTGATATCAACGCCGCGACGTATCAACCTTTTACCGCCTTTGGCATTGCTGCGGTACTCTATTTAATCATCTCTTATGTCCTGATCAGCCTCTTTCGCAGAGCGGAAAAACGCTGGTTGCAGCATGTGAAACCTTCTTCAACGCACTGAGAATACGATGTCCGAGAATAAATTAAACGTTATCGATTTGCACAAACGCTACGGCGAACATGAAGTGCTGAAAGGGGTGTCACTGCAAGCGAACGCCGGGGATGTGATCAGCATCATCGGATCGTCGGGATCGGGGAAAAGTACCTTTCTGCGTTGCATTAACTTCCTCGAAAAACCGAGTGAAGGCTCGATCGTGGTTAACGGCCAGACTATCAATCTGGTGCGGGATAAAGACGGCCAACTCAAAGTCGCCGATAAAAATCAGCTGCGCTTGCTGCGCACACGCCTGACGATGGTATTCCAGCACTTCAATCTCTGGAGTCATATGACGGTGCTGGAAAACGTCATGGAAGCGCCCATTCAGGTGCTGGGCCTGAGCAAGCATGAAGCGCGCGAGCGGGCGGTGAAATATCTGGCGAAAGTCGGCATAGACGAACGTGCGCAGGGGAAATATCCTGTGCACCTTTCTGGCGGTCAGCAACAGCGTGTTTCCATCGCAAGGGCGCTGGCAATGGAACCAGAAGTTCTGCTGTTTGATGAACCTACATCGGCCCTTGACCCAGAGCTGGTGGGCGAAGTGCTGCGCATTATGCAGCAGCTGGCGGAAGAGGGGAAAACGATGGTGGTGGTAACCCACGAAATGGAATTTGCTCGCCATGTCTCCACACATGTTATTTTCCTCCATCAGGGGAAAATCGAAGAAGAGGGTGCGCCAGAACAATTATTTGGCAACCCGCAAAGTCCTCGTTTGCAACAATTCCTTAAGGGATCGCTGAAATAATTTCCTCTCCGGTGGCTAATGCTGCCGGAGTATTTTCAAGGCTAATTTGCGAGTTGGCTTCCATTGACATGTATATATTGCAGTCCACTTAAAATAGTTCTGAATTCACTGTCCAGATATAAAAACTGCCTGCTGCATTGCTTATAAAGAGTGGTTATTGTCTCGTCATCTTAAATTTGAGGGGTGACGGAACGCCATGACCATATCGACAACTTCCACACCGCATGATGCGGTATTTAAATCCTTTTTACGTCATCCGGACACCGCACGGGATTTTATTGATATTCACCTTCCTGCGCCGCTACGTAAACTTTGCGATTTATCGACGTTAAAACTGGAACCAAACAGTTTTATTGATGAAAACCTGCGGCAATATTATTCCGATATCTTGTGGTCAGTGAAAACTGAGGAGGGGATGGGATATATTTATGTCGTTATTGAACACCAAAGTAAGGTGGAAGAATTAATGGCTTTTCGCATGATGCGCTATTCTATCGCGGCAATGCAAAACCATCTTGATGCAGGCTATAAAGAACTGCCTTTGGTGATTCCGATGCTGTTTTATCATGGTTGCAGAAGTCCTTATCCTTATTCTCTATGTTGGCTTGATGAATTTGCAGAACCTGCTATTGCCCGCCAAATTTATTCATCGGCTTTTCCGCTGGTGGATATTACCGTAGTGCCGGATGACGAGATTATGCAACACCGCAAAATGGCGTTGCTGGAGTTAATGCAGAAACATATTCGCCAGCGCGATCTGTTGGGATTAGTCGATCAAATAGTTTCTCTGCTTATTACAGGCAACACTAATGACAGGCAGCTAAAAGCCCTGTTTAATTACGTATTACAAACGGGGGATGCCCAGCGCTTCCGCTCATTTATTGGTGAGATAGCGGAACGTGCACCACAAGAAAAGGAGAAACTGATGACCATTGCTGACAGATTACGTGAAGAAGGCGCAATGCAGGGCAAACACGAAGAAGCCCTGCGAATTGCTCAGGAGATGCTGGAAAAAGGATTTGACCGCGAAGTCATCCTGATGTTGACCCGACTTTCGCCAGACGACCTTTTGGCGAAAAGCCACTAATTCTGAATTACCAGGCACTAACTGGCGGATGTTCGCGGTAAACCACATCAGCGAACGACATCCGCCAGCGCCTCGTCTAAATCGTACCAGCGAAACGCAAAACCCGCTTCTTCCAGCCTTTTAGGTAACGCGCGTTGTCCACCTAACACCAGAACTGAAGATTCGCCCATTAACAGCCGAATGGCAGTCGCGGGGACGCGCATAATTGCCGGGCGATGCAGTACATGGCCGAGCGCATGGGAAAATTGTTCATTACGTACCGGGTAGGGGGCAACCATATTAAACGGTCCGCGTAGATCGTTATCCAGCAGCCAGAGAATCCCGTTGACCATATCATCGATATGAATCCAGGCCAGATACTGCCGACCAGAGCCAATCGGGCCACCTAAACCGAGGCGAAACGGCGGCAGCATTTTGCCGAGAATACCGCCATCTGGTGACAGTACCACACCGGTACGCAGCAGGCACACTCGCGTTTTGTCGCTTTGCGCCCGACAGGCAATTTCTTCCCAACGAGCGCAGAGTTTATGGGTAAATTCGTTATGCGGAGGTTCTTCTTCGGTAACGACAACTTCACCTAAATCACCGTAATATCCCGTCGCCGAACCGGAAATAAGGACCGACGGCGGCGTGTCGCTGGCGCTAATTAAATCCACCAGTTTTTGGGTAATATTCCAGCGACTTTGGCACAGTCGGTCTTTTTGCTCGCGAGTCCAGCGTTTGTCGGCAATCGGTTCGCCAGCCAGGTTGATTACCGCGTCAACACCGTTGAGGTTGCTTTGATTGGCAAGCCCTTGCCATAGTGTCACCTGGGGGCCGAGGATTGAACTGGCTTTCTGCGGGTTACGCGTCACCACTGTGACCTGATTGCCCAACTCCAGCAAACTCGGGATTAAATGGCGACCAATTAATCCCGTCCCTCCGGTGATCACTATATTCATGCAGCCTCCCGATATGGCGGTTAACGCTGCCAGCTCAAGGTCATTGATACCGAATCGGCGTAGCGCAGCGCGTGCAGTTTATCGATCTCCACTTCAGCATAGGTTACCCAGTGATGTTCACGTGCGATATCGAGCACATCCTGAGTTAATTTTTCCAGCAAAGAGAAACGGTTATTCTCTACGTGTTGAATGATGTTTTTGGTGACGGTGCGATAGTTCAGCGCGTCATTAATATCTTCACTGGTACGCGCTTTATCGGCGGGGTAGTGGATCGTGACATTGATAACGATATCCTGACGGTTGTTAATCTCTTCGTCCTTAATTCCGATAAATGTACGTAAACGAAGGTTCTTTATACGAATAATAGCGGCAGGTTGTGACATTGCAGGTTCCCTGTTGTTTTACTTAGACAGGAATAATACACGAGAACCTTTCTCAGTTAACTATCTGAGATCTCATCATTCAATTGAGCCTTTAATAGTGATTGCCCGGTGGCAGGGCGCGAACGGATCCGCTCATGCCAGTTCTTCGCTGCCGGGTACATAGCAAGGTCAATCCGCTGACGAGCATATGCATTTACCCACGGCCAACAGGCAATATCCGCAATGCTGTAATCTTCGCCGCCAAGCCAGGGGGCGTTTTCCAGGCGCTTATTGAGTACGTGATACAGACGCTGGGTTTCAACCTGATAACGTTCAATAGCGTAAGGAATAGTCTGTGGCGCAGCATGATTAAAATGATGATTCTGTCCGAGCATTGGCCCCAGGCCGCCAACCTGCCAGAATAACCATTGTAAGGTGGTGGCGCGCTCACGCGGGTCGTGACTTAAAAATAGTCCCGTTTTCTCTGCCAGATACAACAAAATTGCACCTGACTCAAAGAGGTTTAACGGTTCGCCGCCATCAGTCGGTGAATGATCAACAATTGCCGGAATCTTATTGTTCGGCGATATGCGCAAAAACTCCGGGCGAAACTGACTGCCTTTCCCCAGGTCAACCTTGATTAAACGATATTCCAGACCAGCCTCTTCGAGAAACAGCGTAATTTTGTGGCCATTTGGGGTAGGGGCGTAATAGAGATCGATCATTGCAGCTCCGGTTGTCTAATAATCTGAACATCTCAAGTATAGAAACCCCGGAGACTCGCGTGAGTTTTCATCAAGTAACAGTGACAAAAAGGCTCTATAGTTTGAGAGCAAGCCCCTTTATCGCCGAGGATATAATGAGTAAACCCGCTATCACGCTTTGGTCAGATGCCCATTTTTTCTCACCCTATGTGTTATCCGCCTGGGTGGCGTTGCAGGAGAAAGGACTACCTTTTCATATAAAGACTATCGACCTTGACAGCGGTGAACATTTACAGCCGACGTGGCAAGGTTACGGGCAGACACGCCGCGTGCCATTGTTACAGATTGATGATTTTGAGTTGAGTGAATCCTCTGCCATAGCGGAATATCTGGAAGACCGTTTTGCGCCGCCAACCTGGGAACGCATTTATCCATTAGATCTGCAAAACCGGGCGCGTGCACGGCAAATTCAGGCATGGCTGCGGAGCGACCTGATGCCTCTGCGTGAAGAGCGTTCGACGTATGTCGTTTTTGCTGGCGTAAAAAAAGCACCGCTAACGGCGGAGGGAAAAGCCAGCGCGCAGAAACTGTTCGCAATGGCAGAACATTTACTGACGCATAACCAGCCTAATTTGTTTGGCGAGTGGTGCATTGCCGACACTGATTTAGCGCTAATGATTAATCGTCTGGTGCTGCACGGCGATGAGGTGCCGGAGCGTCTGGTGGATTATGCGGCATTCCAGTGGCAGCGGGCTTCAGTTCAGCGTTTTATTGCACTTTCAGCAAAGCAATCTGGCTGATAGCAGCGACAGAATCCAGTATCATAGCTTACGTTTTTTCGACGAGGAGTGAGTGATGAAACTGATGTTTGCATCGGACATTCATGGGTCGTTACCGGCGACGGAACGTGTACTGGAGTTGTTTGCCCAAAGCGGCGCGCAGTGGCTGGTGATTCTTGGCGACGTGCTGAATCACGGCCCACGCAATGCTTTACCGGAGGGCTATGCGCCGGCAAAGGTGGCGGAACGCTTGAATGAAGTGGCGCATAAAGTCATCGCTGTACGTGGCAACTGCGACAGTGAAGTGGACCAAATGCTGCTGCATTTCCCAATGACCGCGCCATGGCAACAGGTGTTGCTGGAAAAACAGCGCCTGTTTCTGACACATGGGCATCTGTTTGGCCCGGATAATCTGCCGGCGTTAAACCAGAACGACGTGCTGGTGTATGGTCATACCCATCTGCCGGTGGCGGAGCAGCGGGGGGAGATTTTCCACTTCAACCCCGGTTCGGTTAGCATTCCGAAAGGCGGCAATCTGGCGAGCTACGGCATGCTCGAAGATGACGTACTAAGCGTAATCGCACTCAATGATCAAAGTATCATTGCGCAGGTCGCGATTAATCCGTAATTTACCCAACAACTCAAAATGCGCCGTAAGAGCGCCAGAAAAAGAAGGTTTCCTGATAATGGAACAGCGTCGTTTGGCAAGTACTGAATGGGTGGATATTGTCAATGAAGATAACGAAGTCATTGCACAAGCCAGCCGGGAACAAATGCGGGCACAGTGTCTGCGTCATCGTGCAACTTACATCGTCGTGCATGATGGTATGGGCAAAATTCTGGTCCAGCGTCGTACCGAGACAAAAGACTTTTTACCCGGCATGTTAGATGCTACTGCTGGTGGTGTGGTCCAGGCTGATGAACAACTGCTGGAATCCGCACGTCGCGAAGCGGAAGAAGAGTTGGGCATTGCCGGTGTCCCCTTTGCCGAGCACGGGCAGTTCTATTTTGAAGACAAAAATTGCCGTGTCTGGGGCGCGTTGTTCAGCTGTGTTTCTCACGGTCCCTTCGCCCTTCAGGAAGATGAAGTCAGCGAGGTCTGCTGGCTGACGCCAGAAGAAATCACCGCTCGTTGCGATGAGTTCACACCAGACTCGCTAAAAGCTTTGGCGTTGTGGATGAAGCGCAATGCCAACAATGAAGCCGTAGAGACTGAAACGGCAGAATGAAAAAAGAGCCGCAGTTGCGGCTCTCAGGTTGTAGACAAAGTGCGCTTTGTTTATGCCGGATGCGGCGTAAATGCCTTATCCGGCCTACAAAATATTGCAAATTCAATATATTGCATGGGCCATGTAGGCATGATAAGCGTAGCGCATCAGGCAATTTTTCCGTTGTCATCAATCTAAGAGCCGCAATCGCGGCTCTTAACGTTTTTAATGGTAGCCCATCAACTGGGCGCCTATCACCACCACGCTGGACATAATAAACAGCAGTCCAAGCAGTGTTGCCCCCACTTTGATCCAGTTACGGAAGTCCACCCGGCAAACACCGAGCGTGGCCATTAATGAAGCCGAGGTCGGGTAAATGATATGACTGAAGCCATCGCCAAACTGGAAGGCCAGCACGGTAACCTGACGGTTAACGCCGACCAGATCGCCAAGCGGTGCCAGTAACGGCATGGTTAACGCGGCCTGGCCAGAACCGGATGTCACGAAGAAATTAAATACCGCCTGGAAGAGCAGCATAAACCACGCCGCGACCGCGTTATCAAGGCCGCTAATGGCATTGGCAATGCTGTTGAGGATGGTATTCAGTACGCTGGCATCACCGGCTTCGCCGTTACCTACCAGCAGCAAAATCCCTTTGGCGAAACCAACCAGCAGGGCGGGGGCTATCATCATTCGCGCGCCTTCGGTAAATGATGAAGCCATGGTGTTTACCGTCATACCATTCAGACGGAAGACAACGCCGATGATGCCAATTACCAGACCCATAGCGAAGAACTGGCTGGCAATTTCAGGAATAAACCAGGCATTGACAATAACGCCCCAAATCACCCAGATCATGACGGCGGTTAAAACAATTAATACCAGCCAGTCACCAAAGGTAAATGGGCGCTGTTCGACATCCGCCTGTTTTTCGCGGAAGAAACGATCGGACTCATGAACGCGTGACAACAGAGGATTCTTTTTCACCCGTGAGGCGTACAACATGGTGAAGACCAGGCCAATCAGAGTAGAGATTACCCATACCACTATGCGCAAACCGGAGCCAGAAAGCACCGGAACACCAGCGATCCCCTGGGCGACGACCACGCAGAACGGGTTCATCCACGAGCTGGCAAAACCGATTTGCGTAGCGATATAGGTTACCAGGACGGTGGTGATACTGTCATAACCCAGCCGTACCATGAGTGGCGCGATGATGATGGCAAAGGCGACTGCCTCTTCCCCCATGCCAAATACCGCACCACCGAGTGAAAAGAGAATAAATAACGCCGGAATGAAAAGAATTTCATTCCCTCGTGTGTGGCGGATAAGTGCCAGGATGCCGTTATCAATAGTTCCTGTGCGCATCACGATGCCAAACGCGCCGCCAATCACCAGCATAAACATGATGATGCCAACGGCGGTCCCATATTTCGAGCCAGAAGTTAGCCCTTCAAACGGGAAGTTCATCAGGCCGGGACGTTCATCGCCCGTCGAGAACAGTTGCACGCGGTGATACTCTGGTTCGCCCGCCTCGTTGGTCAGAATGCGAAATGAGTGAGGGTCTACAACCTTGCGTGTTTTTGTCTGACCATCAACCTGATATTGCACTTCCTGACTGTCAAACATTCCCACCGGAACAACCCAGGTGGCGAGACTGGTTAAAATAGCAACAAAAAAGATAATCACCAGAGTATCGGGCATTGCCCATCTTCTGGTTGGTTTGGATTCAGTGATTGCTGACATAGCGCAAATTTTCCCTTGCACAAGACAAAGTGGTAAGTATGCAAAGTGAGATGACGCAATTCATTGATGCAGCGCAGTTAAGCAAGATAATCAGAAAGGAGTAATGCAAATTAAGAGAATAAAAAACCGGAAATAGTGGCTATTTCCGGTTCTGATATCCGCAGCAGTAAGGCTGCGGATTATGACGAGATTACTGCTGCTGTGCAGACTGAATCGCAGTCAGCGCGATGGTGTAGACGATATCGTCAACCAGTGCGCCACGGGACAGGTCGTTAACCGGCTTGCGCATACCCTGCAGCATCGGCCCGATGGAGATCAGGTCGGCAGAACGCTGTACCGCTTTGTAGGTGGTGTTACCGGTGTTCAGATCCGGGAAGATGAACACGGTAGCGCGACCTGCAACCGGAGAGTTCGGCGCTTTAGATTTCGCAACGTCAGCCATTACCGCAGCGTCGTACTGCAGCGGGCCGTCGATCATCAGGTCAGGACGTTTTTCCTGCGCCAGACGAGTTGCTTCGCGAACTTTCTCTACGTCGCTACCTGCACCAGAAGTACCGGTGGAGTAGGAAAGCATAGCTACACGCGGTTCGATACCGAAGGCTGCGGCGGAATCCGCGGACTGGATGGCGATTTCAGCCAGCTGTTCTGCGGTCGGATCCGGGTTGATCGCACAGTCACCGTAAACGTAAACCTGTTCCGGCAGCAGCATGAAGAACACGGAAGATACCAGGGAGCTGCCCGGTGCAGTTTTGATCAGCTGCAGCGGCGGACGGATGGTGTTTGCGGTGGTGTGAACAGCACCGGAAACCAGACCATCAACTTCATCCTGTTCCAGCATCAGGGTACCGAGAACCACGTTGTCTTCCAGCTGTTCGCGGGCAACAGTTTCGGTCATGCCTTTGTTCTTACGCAGTTCGACCAGACGAGCAACATATTTTTCGCGAACCACTTCTGGATCAACGATTTCAATGCCTGCGCCCAGTTCTACGCCTTGAGACGCTGCAACTCGGTTGATCTCTGCCGGGTTACCCAACAGTACGCAAGTTGCGATACCACGTTCAGCACAGATGGCAGCTGCTTTAACGGTACGCGGTTCGTCGCCTTCCGGCAGAACGATACGTTTGCCCGCTTTGCGCGCCAGTTCGGTCAGCTGATAACGGAACGCAGGCGGAGACAGACGACGGCTGCGCTCGGAAGTGGCAGTCAGAGAGTCAATCCAGTCAGCGTTGATGTAGTTAGCAACGTATTCCTGAACTTTCTCGATACGCTCGTGATCGTCAACCGGAACTTCCAGGTTGAAGCTCTGCAGGCTCAGAGAAGTCTGCCAGGTGTTGGTGTTTACCATGAATACCGGCAGGCCGGTGGCGAAAGCACGTTCGCACAGTTTAGAAATGCGTGCGTCCATTTCGTAGCCGCCAGTCAGCAGCAGGGCGCCGATTTCTACGCCGTTCATGGCAGCAAGGCAAGCGGCAACCAGTACGTCAGGACGGTCTGCGGAAGTTACCAGCAGAGAACCTGCACGGAAGTGCTCCAGCATGTGTGGAATGCTGCGTGCGCAGAAAGTTACAGATTTCACGCGGCGAGTGTTGATGTCGCCTTCGTTGATGATGGTGGCGTTCAGGTGGCGTGCCATATCGATAGCACGAGTCGCGATCAGATCAAAGCTCCACGGCACAGCGCCGAGAACCGGCAGCGGGCTGGATTCTTGCAGCTTCGCCGGATCAACATTGTTGATTTTAGCTTTGGAAGAGTCGTCGAAAATCTCGGACAGATCCGGGCGAGTACGACCCTGTTCATCAACCGGTGCGTTCAGTTTGTTAACGATAACGCCAGTGATGTTGGTGTTTTTGGCACCACCGAAGCTGTTACGAGTCAGTTCGATACGCTCTTTCAGCTGTTCCGGGGTGTCGGTGCCCTGAGACATAACGAAGACGATTTCCGCGTTCAGCGTTTTGGCGATTTCGTAGTTCAGAGACTGGGCAAACTGGTGTTTACGTGTCGGTACCAGACCTTCAACCAGAACCACTTCAGCGTCTTTGGTGTTAGCGTGGTAGTTCGCGACGATCTCTTCCATCAGCACATCTTTTTTATTGCTGGAAAGCAGACCTTCAACGTAGCTCATTTTCAGCGGTTCGGCGGCTGTCGTGGTGGAAGAGCTCGCACGCACGATAGTCGTTGTCTGATCGGGCGCATCGCCACCGGTACGCGGCTGAGCAATAGGTTTGAAAACGCTCAGACGAACGCCTTTGCGTTCCATTGCACGGATCACGCCGAGGCTGACGCTGGTCAGACCGACGCTGGTTCCGGTAGGGATCAGCATAATAATACGGGACACGGTTTATCCTCTTTCGTTACCGCCGGTTGGCGGGTTACAAAACAGCACCGCCAGCTGGGCTGGCGGTGTGAAATCAGGCAGTCAGGCGGCTCGCGTCTTGCGCGATGACCAGTTCTTCGTTGGTTGGGATAACCACCGCAGGACGGGTACCTTCTTTGTTGATGAAACCAGATTTGCCGAAACGTGCAGCCAGGTTGCGTTCGCGATCAACTTCAAAGCCCAGCACGCCCAGTTTGCCCAGAGACAGTTCACGAACCATCGCAGCGTTTTCACCGATACCACCGGTGAATACAACAGCGTCCAGACGACCATCCATCAGCGCGGTGTATGCACCGATGTATTTCGCCAGGCGGTGGCAGTAAACGTCCATTGCGCGCTTCGCGTCTTCTTTCGTCGCGTAGTTATCTTCAACATAGCGGCAGTCGCTGGTCACTTCGGTCAGACCCAGCAGGCCAGACTCTTTGGTCAGCAGTTTGTTGATGGCATCAACGCTCATGCCGAGGGTGTCGTGCAGGTGGAAAATGATCGCCGGATCGATGTCACCAGAACGAGTACCCATTACCAGGCCTTCCAGCGGAGTCAGACCCATAGAGGTATCAACGCATTTGCCGTTACGGATAGCAGAAACGGAACCACCGTTGCCCAGGTGGCAGGTGATGATGTTCAGTTCTTCTACCGGTTTGTTCAGCATTTTTGCCGCTTCCTGGGTTACATAGAAGTGGCTGGTACCGTGCGCGCCGTAACGACGGATGCCGTGCTCTTTGTACAGGTTGTACGGCAGGGCGTAGAGGTAAGACTCTTCCGGCATAGTCTGGTGGAACGCCGTGTCAAATACAGCAACGTTTTTATCTTTCAACTGCGGGAAAGATTTCAGTGCTTCTTCGATACCGATCAGGTGAGCCGGGTTGTGCAGCGGTGCAAAAGAAGCTGCATCTTTGATACCCTGAATAACAGACTCGTCGATCACTACGGAGCTGGTATACTTCTCACCGCCGTGTACGATACGGTGACCGATAGCGGTCAGCTGCGCAGACAGTTCTGGTTTTTGTGCCAGAATAGTATTAACGATAAAGTTGAGCGCTTCGCTGTGAGCGGCGCCTGCACCTAAAGCCGCTTCTTGTTTATTGCCGTCCATTTTCCATTTGATACGTGCTTCGGGCAGGTGGAAACATTCGGCTAAACCAGAAAGGTACTCTTCACCATTCGCTGCATCGATGATTGCAAATTTCAGTGAAGAACTACCGCAGTTCAGAACCAGTACTAACTTACTCGACATGGAAGTACCTATAATTGATACGTGGCTAAAAAAACGTCAGGGAGCCATAGAGCGTAGCGCATGATGACACCGACATTTATGATTAACATCATGCACTGCAAATTTTTTTTGCATGATGGAAGAAATATCTTGAGTCTATGCCATTTTGCGTAATTTTCAGCCAATGGCATAATGTTTATGAATTTGACGACTCAATGAATATGTACTACTAGGCCATTTCAGGCTGCTAAAGGATACCTGATTGTGGGTACGGAAGACAAAATGTTTTGAACGTTGTCCCGCTGAGTTGTGAATTTGCACAAATTTTTGAATCTTTATATGTGAAGTTGAGGTGAAGCATGTCAACGCCGGATAATCGTTCTGTTAATTTTTTTAGCTTGTTTCGCCGGGGACAGCATTACTCAAAGACGTGGCCGCTGGAAAAACGCCTTGCCCCGGTCTTTGTTGAGAATCGAGTCATTAAGATGACGCGTTATGCGATCCGCTTTATGCCGCCGATCGCCGTGTTTACTCTCTGCTGGCAGATTGCGCTGGGCGGTCAGCTTGGTCCGGCAGTCGCCACTGCGTTGTTCGCCCTAAGCTTACCCATGCAGGGACTGTGGTGGCTGGGCAAGCGTTCTGTAACGCCACTACCACCTGCAATCCTCAACTGGTTTTATGAAGTTCGCGGTAAATTGCAGGAGTCTGGACAGGTGCTGGCACCTGTTGAAGGCAAGCCTGATTACCAGGCATTAGCTGACACGCTTAAGCGCGCCTTCAAACAACTGGATAAAACTTTCCTTGATGATTTGTAATTGACCCCTGATTACGCATATAAAAGAAGGCAGACATCGGCCTTCTTTTTTTTCACCGTAGTAGAGTGATACAGGAGTCAACAATGGAAATGACCAACGCGCAACGTCTTATTTTGTCTAACCAGTACAAAATGATGACTATGCTCGATCCGGCAAATGCTGAACGTTACCGTCGCCTGCAAACAATCATTGAGCGTGGTTATGGTTTACAAATGCGCGAACTGGATCGCGAGTTTGGCGAGCTGAAAGAAGAAACCTGCCGCACTATCATCGACATTATGGAGATGTATCACGCGCTGCATGTTTCCTGGTCTAATTTACAGGACCAGCAATCCATCGATGAACGTCGTGTCACCTTCCTCGGCTTTGACGCCGCCACCGAAGCGCGTTATCTCGGATATGTCCGCTTTATGGTTAACGTTGAAGGGCGTTACACCCATTTTGATGCCGGAACTCACGGCTTTAATGCCCAGACGCCAATGTGGGAGAAATATCTGCGCATGTTGAATGTCTGGCATGCCTGCCCGCGTCAGTATCACCTGAGCGCTAACGAAATTAACCAAATCATCAACGCCTGAGGAGGCCCGCGTGCGGTGTAAAGGTTTTCTGTTTGATCTGGATGGAACGCTGGTGGATTCTCTGCCCGCGGTAGAGCGGGCGTGGAGCAACTGGGCCAGACGTCATGGGCTAGCACCGGAAGATGTGCTGGCGTTTATTCATGGTAAACAGGCGATTACGTCTCTGCGCCATTTCATGATGGGCAAATCGGAGACGGAAATTGCCGCCGAGTTTACCCGTCTGGAACAAATCGAGGCCACGGAAACCGAAGGTATTACCGCACTCCCAGGGGCGATAGCTTTACTCAATCATTTGAATAAAGCGGGGATTCCGTGGGCCATTGTCACTTCTGGTTCCATGCCTGTTGCGCGAGCACGTCACAAAGTCGCCGGACTTCCCGCGCCGGAAGTGTTTGTTACCGCAGAGCGGGTTAAACGTGGAAAACCAGAGCCGGATGCATATCTGTTAGGTGCACAACTGTTGGGCCTTGCGCCGCAGGAATGTGTGGTGGTGGAGGATGCTCCCGCTGGCGTGCTTTCAGGCCTGGCCGCGGGGTGTCATGTCATTGCGGTTAACTCACCGGCTGATACCCCGCGTCTGAATGAGGTAGATTTGGTCCTCCATAGTCTGGAACAAATTACTGTGATCAAACAGCCAAATGGTGACGTTATTATTGCGTGAAACGCCAGATCATGATTTAGCCCCGTCCCGACGGGGCTTTTTTGTGGCAGAATCAGGCCATCCCCCTCAATTAACAAGGATACGTTGTGAACGGTGAATTGATCTGGGTTCTTTCATTACTGGCGGTTGCCATCGTCTTGTTTGCGACTGGCAGAGTGCGTATGGATGCGGTCGCTTTGTTTGTCATTGTTGCGTTTGCATTAAGCGGTACGCTGACCGTCCCTGAAGTGTTTTCCGGTTTTTCCGATCCTAACGTGGTACTGATCGCCGCCTTGTTTATTATTGGTGATGGTTTAGTCCGCACGGGTGTCGCCACTGTAATGGGGACATGGCTGGTTAAAGTGGCAGGCAACAGTGAAATCAAAATGTTGGTTTTGTTGATGCTGACCGTTGCGGGCCTTGGCGCGTTTATGAGTTCAACGGGCGTCGTCGCTATCTTTATCCCTGTGGTGTTAAGCGTCGCTATGCGCATGCAAACGTCGCCGTCGCGCCTGATGATGCCGTTGAGTTTTGCCGGGCTGATCAGCGGCATGATGACGCTGGTGGCAACGCCACCTAACCTGGTGATTAACAGTGAATTGCTGCGTGAAGGCTATCATGGTTTTAGTTTCTTTAGCGTAACCCCCATCGGCCTGGTCGTACTGGTGCTGGGCATTTTGTATATGTTAGTGATGCGTTTCATGCTGAAAGGGGATACCCAGACCCCGCAGCGCGAAGGCTGGACGCGTCGTACCTTCCGCGATCTTATCCGTGAATACCGACTTACCGGGCGCGCGCGTCGCCTGGCCATTCGTCCCGGTTCACCGATGATTGGCCAGCGACTGGACGATCTCAAATTACGTGAACGTTATGGCGCTAACGTCATCGGTGTTGAACGCTGGCGGCGTTTTCGTCGCGTTATTGTGAACGTGAACGGGGTTTCTGAATTCCGGGCGCGTGACGTTTTGCTTATTGATATGTCTGCGGCTGATGTCGATCTCCGACAATTTTGTAGTGAACAATTGCTGGAACCGATGGTGCTGCGCGGCGAGTATTTTTCCGATCAAGCCCTTGATGTTGGCATGGCGGAGATTTCATTAATTCCTGAGTCTGAGTTGATTGGTAAATCGGTGCGCGAAATTGGCTTTCGTACGCGCTACGGACTGAATGTGGTGGGCCTGAAACGCAACGGCGTGGCGCTGGAAGGTTCGCTGGCGGATGAGCCTCTGCTGCTGGGCGATATCATTCTGGTCGTCGGTAACTGGAAGCTTATCGGTATGTTGGCAAAACAGGGCCGCGACTTCGTGGCGCTGAACTTACCGGAAGAGGTGAGTGAAGCATCGCCTGCGCACAGTCAGGCACCCCATGCCATTTTCTGTCTGGTGTTGATGGTGGCGTTAATGCTGACTGATGAAATCCCTAATCCCATCGCGGCTATCATTGCCTGCCTGCTGATGGGGAAATTCCGCTGTATCGATGCTGAAAGCGCCTATAAATCTATTCACTGGCCGAGCATTATTTTGATCGTTGGGATGATGCCGTTTGCGGTGGCGCTACAGAAAACAGGCGGTGTCGCGCTGGCGGTAAAAGGGTTAATGGACATCGGCGGCGGTTATGGGCCACATATGATGCTTGGCTGTTTGTTTGTCTTGTCGGCGGTGATTGGTTTGTTTATTTCGAATACGGCAACGGCTGTGTTGATGGCGCCGATTGCGCTGGCCGCGGCTAAAACAATGGGCGTCTCGCCGTATCCATTTGCCATGGTGGTGGCGATGGCAGCATCCGCCGCCTTTATGACACCAGTTTCCTCACCGGTTAACACGTTGGTTTTAGGGCCGGGAAATTACAGCTTTAGTGATTTTGTGAAGCTGGGAGTACCGTTCACCGTTATTGTGATGGCGGTTTGCGTGGTGATGATTCCGATGCTGTTTCCGTTTTAACGAGAGCCTGATGTCGCATCTGGCGCTTATTGCCCGATGCGACGCTGGTATCTGTCTGCTTACAGTGGCGAATCCTGGCTAATCTCATCGAGCGAAAGATGGAAGCTGGGAACAAAGACTTCAATGAAGTAGTCCATCTCCTGGCTGCGGCGCGTTTCAAGCGTCGCTTCCAGCCGCGTTTTTGCCAGCAAAAATTCATTATTTCCGGCTGCGAGCTCTTCCAGACATTTCAGATAGGCACAAAGTGCATCAGCCTGTTTCACCAGCGACTTTTCTTCATCGCTATACGCATTTTCATCGATTAATGGCGCGAAAATATCCCGCAACTCATCCGGAACCATATCGACCAGCTTTTGTTGGGCAATTTTTTCAATGGCTTTGTATTCCTGAGCGATTTGCGAGTTGAAATATTTCACTGGGGTAGGGAGATCGCCTGTGAGCACTTCAGAGGCATCGTGGTACATCGCCAGCAGAGCGATGCGTTCAGCGTTGACATTTCCGCCAAACTTACGGTTTTTAATGGCTGCCAGCGCATGGGCGACCATCGCCACCTGCAAACTGTGCTCAGACACATTTTCTGTCCGTACATTGCGCATTAACGGCCAGCGGTTAATGAGTTTCAGACGGGAGAGATGGGCAAAAAAATGGCTCTGCTTCATAACGACCTTGCGTGTGATAACTTCATGAGATCATTGTGGGGGGATAACACTGCCGGATGCAATCTCCGGCAGTGAATTTAAGATTACAGCTGATGATAGCCAGAAAGGAAACGAGCGAATTTACTTAATGACAGTTCGATATCATCAACGCGCGGCAGCGTAACTATGCGGAAGTGATCCGGCCACGGCCAGTTAAAAGCCGTCCCCTGAACCAGCAGAACTTTTTCCTGTAACAGGAAGTCCAGCACCATCTTCTGGTCGTCGTGAATATTAAAACGTTTGGCGTCGATTTTTGGGAACATGTACAGCGCGCCGCGTGGCTTCACGCAGGAAACGCCTGGAATGTCGTTAATCAACTCCCATGCGCGATTACGCTGCTCGTAAAGACGCCCGCCTGGTAAGATAAATTCGCTGATACTCTGATAGCCGCCCAATGCGGTCTGAATCGCGTGTTGTGCGGGAACGTTGGCGCAAAGTCGCATTGAGGCCAGCATCTCCAGACCTTCGATGTAGCCTTTGGCGTGTTTTTTCGGCCCGTTCAGCACCATCCAGCCCTGACGGAAGCCTGCCACACGATACGTTTTCGACAGACCGTTAAAGGTAATGGTCAGCAGGTCAGGCGCCATCGCCGCAATCGAGTGATGCTCGGCGTCGTCGTAGAGAATTTTGTCGTAAATTTCATCGGCGAAGATAATGAGATTATGCTGACGCGCAATCTCCACAATTTCCATTAAAAGCTCTTTGGAATAAACCGCGCCGGTAGGGTTGTTCGGGTTGATAATAACGATACCGCGCGTACGAGGCGTAATTTTAGCGCGAATATCATCAAGGTCCGGGAACCAGTCAGAGGACTCGTCACAAAGGTAGTGCACCGCTTTACCGCTGGAGAGCGAAACCGCCGCTGTCCATAGTGGGTAATCAGGTGCAGGAACCAACATTTCATCCCCGCTGTTCAGCAAGGCCTGCATTGCCTGAACGATAAGCTCCGATACACCATTGCCGATGTAAATGTCTTCCACGGTAACATCACGCATGCCTCGCGCCTGATAGTGCTGCATGATGGCCTTACGCGCAGAGTAGAGGCCTTTTGAATCACAATAGCCCTGAGCGGTCGGGAGGTTGCGTATCACGTCAACCAGGATCTCATCAGGAGCGTCAAAACCGAACGGGGCAGGGTTGCCGATGTTCAGTTTCAATACCTTGTTACCTTCTTCTTCCAGGCGTTTTGCTTCTTTCAGCACCGGACCACGGATGTCATAACAGACATTCTCTAACTTGCTGGATTTTTCAATGGGTGACATGAATCTTGACCTTTTTTGCTGTTATCGCCACTCCCTGCCGTGGAAGTCAGCTTAGAACAATGTACTCCCCCGAGGCGGTGTTTTGAAGTTCTGCAGAACAAGATTTTGCGAGAGTAAAAGAAGGGAATGTGCTGTTAATAACTTAATAATCGTTAAATATTGAGATGCATATGCTTAATGATTTGTGTTTTGTAGTGATTTATTCTAAGTATTAATCTAATGCATAGTTTTTTGTCTGGTAGATAAATGTGCGAATTTCCTTTGATTTAAGAAATCGCGAACATAACATATTCATGATATTTTCATTATAAGTGAAACATTAACAGAGTAGTGATCGCCGAAGTGTCGTATAGGTGATGACGTGCGAAACTATTGTTAAGCGGAATTAATGAATGCAGGGTGTGCTAATTAATTATTATTTAATATTCAAAAAGGTTTTGTTGTGCTTATTAATAATAGAAGATTACTTTGCCTAACATAACATAACTTTGCATCAGATAATTCGCAATGGCCCTTATAAATAAATGGGTTTTAGGGTAAAATGCTCGCTTAAATGACGGAAGCCCCACTTTTGATGCAGACAAATCATCGCCGCTTATGCGTGTTCACGCTGGGTTGGCGCCGCTTTGCTAGTAGTGGAACAAGGAACAACATTTACATTTACACAAACACTCGCATGTCATAAATAGAAAAGAGTGAGTAACTTAATAGATATGCGATTCCTGAAGATATATTCTGTGAACTACTTCAGGCATTATAACGGAACAATGTGAGTCGTTCTTATTAGTGCAACTCATATGCATTTTAACTTTCATCCAGACTTCCGGATGAAACTGCCAGGGAGGCACATTACAAATGGAATTGCTTGTTTGTGTGTGCACAGCATTAACCAGCTCAGTATGAGCCGCCAGTAAGTGATAATATATGATAAGTGCAAATCGTCCGATAATTAACCTCGACCTCGATCTGCTGAGAACATTTGTTGCTGTTGCCGATCTGAACACTTTTGCTGCCGCAGCTGCCGCCGTGTGTCGTACTCAGTCCGCTGTTAGTCAGCAAATGCAACGTCTTGAACAACTCGTTGGGAAAGAACTGTTCGCTCGGCATGGTCGTAACAAACTGTTAACTGAACATGGCATTCAGCTTCTTGGCTATGCCAGGAAGATCCTGCGTTTTAATGATGAAGCTTGCTCATCATTGATGTTCAGTAATCTTCAGGGCGTGTTAACAATCGGCGCTTCAGATGAATCTGCTGATACGATCTTACCTTTCCTACTTAATCGCGTGAGTTCGGTTTATCCGAAACTTGCGCTGGATGTCCGCGTTAAGCGTAATGCCTATATGGCAGATATGCTGAAGTCCCAGGAAGTGGATTTAATGGTTACCACAAATCGTCCTGGTACCTTTAAGGCGTTGAACCTGAGAACTTCTCCAACGCACTGGTATTGCGCTGCGGAATACGTATTGCAAAAAGGCGAGCCGATCCCTCTGGTGTTGCTGGATGATCCTAGTCCGTTCCGCGATATGGTTCTGGCAACACTCAATAAAGCAGATATTCCATGGCGTCTGGCTTATGTCGCCTCCACGTTGCCGGCGGTCCGTGCTGCCGTGAAAGCGGGATTGGGTGTAACGGCCAGGCCGGTTGAGATGATGAGTCCGGACCTGCGCGTCTTGAGTGCTGTGGACGGTTTACCACCACTGCCAGATACCGAATATTTGCTCTGCTATGATCCGTCCAGCGGTAATGAACTGGCCCAGGTGATATACCAGGCAATGGAGAGTTATCAGAATCCATGGCAGTTCAGCACGATAGGTACCCATGAAGGGGATGATTCTCTGTTAATTGAAGGCGATTACGAATAATTGTCTGGTACCAGATAACCACATTTGTAAAAACAAGCCACTGATTGTTTTTTTGAACGTCAGTGGCTTTTTTTTACAATAAATGATAACGACTTTTCCTGATATTGAACAAAAATGTTCATTTTTCAACCGCTCGCCATTCTCTATACGCGCGAACAAAAAATCGCCGGATAAAAATCTCCTGCTACAATGATGTTAAAAAATACGTGAACTTGTTGCTGTGTTTTTGTTATGGATTAACAAAAGCGTGTCACAGATCAAGAAAATACTCTCTTTTAGGGGGAGGAATCGACACAAATTCCTGTCAAAATAGACCCGTATTTTTTCCATTGCTTCACAACGGACACGATTCAACAACATCTAATTTTCCTGGAGTCGTCAATGATCTGGGATGAAGAGCATTAAATGCAAAAGTTGTTGGTATTATGTAAATTAATGTGAAGAAACTTTTGTTAAAGTTGACAAAAGGTTATAGAAAGGGGTAAAAGACCACATCAATTCACTGTGTAAAATTGTTACTACAGCAGTTGTAAGGTTTTTTTTATTCCTCCCCATGAATCGATGTGGCGTCCATCTGCCGTGAAGAGCAGTGAATCTGGCGCTACTTTTGATGAGTAAGCAATGAGTATGTCAACATCCACTGAAGTCATCGCTCATCACTGGGCATTCGCTATCTTTCTTATCGTTGCCATTGGCCTGTGTTGCCTGATGCTGGTAGGCGGTTGGTTTTTGGGCGGTCGCGCACGCGCGAGGTCAAAAAACGTGCCGTTTGAATCCGGTATCGACTCGGTCGGCTCCGCCCGCTTACGCCTGTCCGCCAAGTTTTATCTGGTGGCCATGTTCTTCGTTATCTTCGACGTTGAAGCGCTGTATCTGTTCGCATGGTCAACCTCTATCCGCGAAAGCGGCTGGGTAGGCTTTGTGGAAGCTGCAATTTTTATTTTTGTGTTACTGGCAGGTCTGGTTTATCTGGTGCGTATTGGCGCGCTGGACTGGACGCCCGCGCGTTCACGCCGCGAGCGTATGAACCCGGAAACGAACAGTATCGCTAATCGTCAACGCTAACCGCGAGGCATTAAGATGGATTATACGCTCACCCGCATAGATCCCAACGGTGAGAACGACCGTTACCCCCTGCAAAAGCAGGAGATCGTAACCGACCCTCTGGAGCAAGAAGTTAACAAAAACGTGTTTATGGGCAAGCTCAATGACATGGTTAACTGGGGTCGTAAAAACTCAATTTGGCCGTATAACTTCGGTCTTTCCTGCTGTTACGTTGAGATGGTGACTTCGTTTACCGCGGTGCATGACGTGGCGCGTTTTGGCGCAGAAGTATTGCGTGCTTCGCCGCGTCAGGCTGACCTGATGGTGGTTGCAGGAACCTGCTTTACCAAAATGGCACCGGTTATTCAGCGTCTTTATGACCAGATGCTGGAACCAAAATGGGTTATCTCAATGGGTGCCTGTGCCAACTCCGGCGGTATGTACGATATTTATTCCGTCGTGCAGGGCGTCGATAAATTCATCCCGGTTGATGTGTATATCCCGGGCTGCCCGCCGCGTCCTGAAGCGTACATGCAGGCACTGATGCTGTTGCAGGAATCTATCGGCAAAGAACGTCGTCCGCTCTCCTGGGTGGTTGGCGATCAGGGCGTTTATCGCGCCAATATGCAATCAGAGCGCGAACGCAAGCGCGGTGAACGCATTGCCGTAACCAACCTGCGTACACCTGACGAGATTTAATTTGCGCCTGTCGGCAAAGGGATTTTTCTTCGCTTATTCCTAAATCTATTTCGCGAAGCTTACTGCGCCGACAGTCACCACGGACCATTTGCAATGGTGAACAATATGACCGACTTAACCGCGCAAGAACCCGCCTGGCAGACCCGCGATCATCTTGATGATCCGGTGATTGGCGAACTGCGCAACCGTTTTGGGCCGGATGCCTTTACTGTTCAGGCGACTCGCACCGGGGTTCCCGTTGTGTGGATCAAGCGTGAACAATTACTGGAAGTGGGCGATTTCTTAAAGAAACTGCCGAAACCTTACGTCATGCTGTTTGACTTACACGGCATGGACGAACGTCTGCGCACACACCGCGAAGGGTTACCTGCCGCGGATTTTTCCGTTTTCTACCATCTGATTTCTATCGATCGTAACCGCGACATCATGCTGAAGGTGGCGCTGGCAGAAAACGACCTGCACGTACCGACCTTCACCAAACTGTTCCCGAACGCTAACTGGTATGAGCGTGAAACCTGGGATCTGTTTGGCATTACTTTCGACGGTCACCCGAACCTGCGCCGCATCATGATGCCGCAAACCTGGAAAGGTCACCCGCTGCGTAAAGATTACCCAGCGCGCGCTACCGAATTCTCGCCGTTTGAGCTGACCAAAGCCAAACAGGATCTGGAGATGGAAGCCCTGACCTTCAAACCGGAAGAGTGGGGGATGAAGCGCGGCACCGAAAACGAGGACTTCATGTTCCTCAACCTCGGCCCGAACCACCCGTCGGCGCACGGGGCTTTCCGTATCGTTTTACAACTCGACGGCGAAGAGATTGTCGACTGCGTACCCGACATCGGCTACCACCACCGTGGTGCGGAGAAAATGGGCGAACGCCAGTCCTGGCACAGCTACATTCCGTATACCGACCGTATCGAATACCTCGGCGGCTGCGTTAACGAAATGCCTTACGTGCTGGCGGTAGAGAAACTGGCCGGGATCACCGTGCCGGATCGCGTTAACGTCATTCGCGTAATGCTCTCCGAACTGTTCCGCATCAACAGTCACCTGCTGTATATCTCGACCTTTATTCAGGACGTCGGCGCAATGACGCCCGTGTTCTTCGCCTTTACCGATCGTCAGAAAATTTACGATCTGGTGGAAGCAATCACTGGTTTCCGTATGCACCCGGCGTGGTTCCGTATTGGCGGCGTAGCGCATGACCTGCCGCGTGGCTGGGATCGCCTGCTGCGTGAGTTCCTCGACTGGATGCCGAAACGTCTGGCGTCTTACGAGAAAGCGGCGCTGCAAAACACCATTCTGAAAGGTCGTTCCCAGGGCGTTGCCGCCTATGGCGCGAAAGAGGCGCTGGAGTGGGGCACCACTGGCGCGGGCCTGCGTGCTACCGGGATCGACTTCGACGTGCGTAAGGCGCGTCCTTATTCTGGCTATGAAAACTTCGACTTTGAAATCCCGGTGGGTGGTGGTGTTTCTGACTGCTACACCCGCGTAATGCTTAAAGTGGAAGAGCTGCGCCAGAGTCTGCGCATTCTTGAGCAGTGCCTCAACAACATGCCGGAAGGCCCGTTCAAAGCGGATCACCCGCTGACCACGCCGCCGCCGAAAGAGCGCACGCTGCAACATATCGAAACCCTGATCACCCACTTCCTGCAAGTGTCGTGGGGTCCGGTGATGCCTGCCAATGAATCCTTCCAGATGATTGAGGCGACTAAAGGGATCAATAGTTACTACCTGACCAGTGACGGCAGCACCATGAGTTATCGCACCCGTATCCGTACGCCAAGTTATGCGCATTTGCAGCAAATTCCGGCGGCGATCCGCGGCAGCCTGGTGTCTGACCTGATTGTTTATCTGGGCAGTATCGATTTTGTTATGTCAGATGTGGACCGCTAATTATGCACGAGAATCAACAACCACAAACCGAGGCTTTTGAGCTGAGTGCGGCAGAGCGTGAAGCGATTGAGCACGAGATGCACCACTACGAAGACCCGCGTGCGGCGTCCATTGAAGCGCTGAAAATCGTTCAGAAGCAGCGTGGCTGGGTGCCGGATGGCGCGATCCACGCGATCGCCGATGTGCTGGGTATTCCGGCGAGCGACGTCGAAGGTGTGGCAACGTTCTACAGCCAGATCTTCCGTCAGCCGGTAGGCCGCCATGTGATCCGTTATTGCGACAGCGTGGTTTGTCATATCAACGGTTACCAGGGTATTCAGGCGGCGCTCGAGAAAAAGCTGAACATCAAACCAGGGCAAACGACATTTGATGGCCGCTTTACGCTGCTGCCAACTTGCTGCCTGGGGAACTGTGATAAAGGGCCAAACATGATGATCGATGAGGACACTCACGCGCATCTGACCCCGGAAGCGATCCCTGAACTGCTGGAGCGGTATAAATGAAAAACATTATCCGTACTCCCGAAACGCATCCGCTGACCTGGCGTCTGCGCGATGACAAACAGCCAGTGTGGCTGGACGAATACCGCAGCAAAAACGGTTACGAAGGCGCGCGTAAGGCGCTGACCGGGCTGTCTCCGGACGAAATCGTTAATCAGGTAAAAGACGCTGGTCTGAAAGGGCGCGGCGGCGCGGGCTTCTCGACTGGCCTGAAATGGAGCCTGATGCCGAAAGACGAATCCATGAACATCCGTTACCTGCTGTGTAACGCCGATGAAATGGAGCCGGGCACCTATAAAGACCGCCTGCTGATGGAGCAACTGCCGCACCTGCTGGTGGAAGGTATGCTCATCTCCGCGTTTGCGCTGAAAGCTTACCGTGGCTACATCTTCCTGCGTGGCGAGTATATCGAAGCGGCAGTGAATCTGCGCCGTGCCATTGCCGAAGCCACCGAAGCAGGGCTGCTTGGCAAAAACATTATGGGAACAGGTTTCGATTTCGAACTGTTCGTCCATACCGGGGCAGGGCGCTACATCTGCGGCGAAGAAACAGCGTTAATCAACTCCCTGGAAGGGCGTCGCGCTAACCCGCGCTCAAAACCGCCATTCCCGGCAACCTCCGGCGCATGGGGTAAACCGACCTGTGTCAACAACGTCGAAACCCTGTGTAACGTTCCGGCAATCCTCGCAAACGGCGTGGAGTGGTATCAGAACATCTCGAAAAGCAAAGATGCTGGCACCAAGCTGATGGGCTTCTCCGGTCGGGTGAAAAATCCGGGCCTGTGGGAACTGCCGTTTGGTACTACCGCGCGTGAGATCCTCGAAGACTACGCCGGTGGTATGCGTGACGGTCTGAAATTCAAAGCCTGGCAGCCAGGCGGCGCGGGGACTGACTTTCTGACCGAAGCGCACCTTGACCTGCCGATGGAATTCGAAAGTATCGGTAAAGCGGGAAGCCGTCTGGGTACGGCGCTGGCGATGGCGGTTGACCATGAGATCAACATGGTGTCGCTGGTGCGTAACCTGGAAGAGTTTTTCGCCCGTGAGTCCTGCGGCTGGTGTACGCCGTGCCGCGACGGTCTGCCGTGGAGCGTGAAAATTCTGCGTGCGCTGGAGCGTGGCGAAGGCCAGCCGGGTGATATCGAAACACTTGAGCAACTGTGTCGATTCTTAGGCCCGGGTAAAACTTTCTGTGCCCACGCACCTGGTGCAGTGGAGCCGTTACAGAGCGCCATCAAATATTTCCGCGAAGAATTTGAGGCGGGAATCAAACAGCCGTTCAGCAATACCCATTTGATTAATGGGATTCAGCCGAACCTGCTGAAAGAGCGCTGGTAACCGAATTTCGATTAACGCTCGGTCCCTGACCGAGAAAACTGGAAGCATGCTAATGGCTACAATTCATGTAGACGGCAAAGAATACGAGGTCAACGGAGCGGACAACTTGCTGGAAGCTTGTCTGTCTCTGGGCCTTGATATTCCTTACTTTTGCTGGCATCCGGCGCTGGGAAGCGTCGGTGCTTGCCGCCAGTGTGCGGTGAAGCAATACCAAAACGCGGAAGACACGCGTGGTCGCCTGGTGATGTCCTGTATGACACCGGCTTCCGATGGCACCTTTATTTCCATTGACGACGAAGAAGCGAAACAGTTCCGTGAAAGTGTGGTCGAGTGGTTGATGACCAACCACCCGCACGACTGTCCGGTATGTGAAGAAGGCGGTAACTGCCATCTTCAGGATATGACCGTGATGACCGGGCATACCTTCCGTCGCTACCGTTTCACTAAACGTACCCACCGTAATCAGGATTTGGGGCCGTTCATCTCTCACGAAATGAACCGCTGCATCGCCTGCTACCGCTGCGTGCGTTACTACAAAGATTACGCTGACGGTACAGATCTGGGCGTTTACGGTGCGCACGACAACGTCTACTTCGGTCGCCCGGAAGACGGCACGCTGGAAAGCGAATTTTCCGGTAACCTGGTCGAAATTTGCCCGACCGGCGTATTTACCGACAAAACGCACTCCGAGCGTTACAACCGTAAATGGGATATGCAGTTTGCGCCGAGCATCTGCCAGCAATGTTCCATCGGCTGTAACATCAGCCCCGGCGAGCGTTATGGCGAACTGCGTCGTATCGAAAACCGTTACAACGGTACGGTAAACCACTACTTCCTCTGCGACCGTGGTCGTTTCGGTTACGGTTACGTCAACCTGAAAGATCGTCCGCGTCAGCCAGTACAGCGTCGTGGCGATGATTTCATTACCCTCAACGCCGAACAGGCAATGCAGGGCGCAGCAGATATTCTGCGTCAGTCGAAGAAAGTGATCGGCATTGGTTCTCCGCGCGCCAGCGTGGAAAGCAACTTTGCGCTGCGTGAGCTGGTGGGCGAAGAAAACTTCTATACCGGTATCGCTCACGGTGAGCAGGAGCGTCTGCAACTGGCGCTGAAAGTGCTGCGTGAAGGCGGCATTTATACGCCGGCACTGCGCGAAATCGAATCTTACGATGCGGTACTGGTGCTGGGCGAAGACGTTACCCAGACCGGCGCGCGCGTCGCGCTGGCAGTGCGTCAGGCGGTGAAAGGAAAAGCACGCGAAATGGCGGCAGCACAGAAAGTGGCTGACTGGCAGATTGCGGCAATCCTCAACATCGGCCAACGTGCGAAGCATCCGCTGTTTGTTACCAACGTTGATGACACCCGTCTGGATGATATCGCGGCGTGGACTTACCGCGCACCGGTTGAAGATCAGGCGCGTTTAGGTTTTGCCATCGCCCATGCGCTGGATAACTCCGCGCCAGCGGTTGACGGTATCGAACCTGAGCTGCAAAGCAAAATCGACGTCATCGTGCAGGCACTGGCTGGTGCGAAGAAACCGTTGATTATCTCCGGGACGAACGCCGGTAGCTTAGAGGTGATTCAGGCTGCGGCTAACGTCGCGAAAGCCCTGAAAGGTCGCGGCGCTGACGTCGGTATCACCATGGTTGCCCGTTCCGTCAACAGCATGGGGCTGGGCATTATGGGCGGTGGATCACTTGAAGAAGCGTTAACCGAACTGGAAACCGGACGCGCCGACGCGGTGGTTGTGCTGGAGAACGATCTGCATCGTCACGCTTCCGCTACCCGCGTGAATGCTGCGCTGGCTAAAGCGCCGCTGGTGATGGTGGTTGACCATCAACGCACAGCGATTATGGAAAACGCCCATCTGGTGCTTTCCGCCGCCAGCTTTGCTGAAAGCGACGGTACGGTAATTAATAATGAAGGCCGCGCCCAACGTTTCTTCCAGGTTTACGACCCGTCCTATTACGACAGCAAAACTGTCATGCTGGAAAGCTGGCGCTGGTTACACTCGCTGCACAGCACCCTGCTGAGCCGTGAAGTGGACTGGACGCAGCTCGACCACGTGATTGACGCCGTTGTGGCGAAAATCCCGGAACTGGCAGGTATCAAAGATGCTGCACCGGATGCGACATTCCGCATTCGTGGGCAGAAACTGGCCCGTGAGCCGCACCGTTACAGCGGTCGTACCGCCATGCGCGCCAACATCAGCGTTCATGAGCCGCGTCAACCGCAGGATATTGACACCATGTTCACCTTCTCGATGGAAGGTAACAACCAGCCGACCGCGCACCGTTCGCAAGTGCCGTTTGCATGGGCGCCGGGCTGGAACTCCCCGCAGGCGTGGAACAAATTCCAGGACGAAGTGGGCGGCAAACTGCGCTTTGGCGATCCGGGCGTGCGTCTGTTTGAAACCAGCGAAAATGGTCTGGATTACTTCACCAGTGTACCGGCACGCTTCCAGCCGCAGGACGGGAAATGGCGTATCGCGCCGTACTACCACCTGTTTGGCAGCGATGAATTGTCACAGCGTGCTCCGGTCTTCCAGAGCCGTATGCCGCAACCGTACATCAAACTCAACCCAGCGGATGCCGCGAAGTTGGGCGTGAATGCGGGGACAAGTGTCTCCTTTAGTTACGATGGCAACACGGTCACGCTGCCGGTTGAAATCGCCGAAGGGCTGACGGCAGGGCAGGTGGGCTTGCCGATGGGTATGTCCGGCATTGCTCCGGTGCTGGCTGGCGCGCATCTTGAGGATCTCAAGGAGGCACAACAATGAGTTGGATATCACCGGAACTGATTGAGATCCTGCTGACCATCCTCAAAGCGGTGGTGATCCTGCTGGTGGTTGTCACCTGTGGGGCATTCATGAGCTTTGGCGAACGTCGCCTGCTGGGTCTGTTCCAGAACCGTTACGGACCTAACCGTGTTGGCTGGGGCGGTTCGCTCCAGCTGGTCGCGGACATGATCAAAATGTTCTTTAAAGAAGACTGGATCCCGAAATTCTCGGATCGCGTCATCTTTACCCTGGCACCGATGATTGCCTTTACCTCGCTGCTGCTGGCCTTTGCAATTGTGCCGGTCAGTCCGGGTTGGGTGGTTGCCGACCTGAACATCGGGATTTTGTTCTTCCTGATGATGGCAGGTCTGGCGGTTTACGCGGTGCTGTTTGCGGGCTGGTCAAGTAACAACAAATACTCGCTGCTGGGTGCGATGCGTGCTTCTGCGCAGACCCTGAGCTACGAAGTGTTCCTCGGGCTTTCCCTGATGGGCGTGGTGGCGCAGGCCGGTTCATTCAACATGACCGACATCGTCAACAGCCAGGCGCATGTGTGGAACGTCATCCCGCAATTCTTTGGTTTTATTACCTTTGCCATCGCGGGCGTGGCGGTGTGTCACCGTCACCCGTTTGACCAGCCGGAAGCCGAGCAGGAACTGGCGGATGGTTACCACATTGAATATTCCGGTATGAAGTTCGGTCTGTTCTTCGTGGGTGAGTACATCGGGATTGTGACCATCTCTGCACTGATGGTGACGCTGTTCTTCGGTGGCTGGCAAGGCCCGTTGTTACCGCCATTCATCTGGTTCGCGCTGAAAACCGCGTTCTTTATGATGATGTTCATTTTGATTCGTGCGTCGTTACCGCGTCCGCGTTATGACCAGGTAATGTCCTTCGGCTGGAAAATCTGCCTGCCGCTGACGCTGATCAACTTGCTGGTAACGGCGGCTGTCATTCTCTGGCAGGCGCAATAAGGGGCAATAAGACCATGACCTTAAAAGAATTGTTAGTAGGTTTCGGCACCCAGGTTCGTAGTATCTGGATGATCGGCCTGCACGCGTTCGCCAAACGCGAAACGCGAATGTACCCGGAAGAGCCGGTCTATCTGCCGCCCCGTTATCGTGGTCGTATCGTTCTGACCCGCGACCCGGACGGCGAAGAGCGTTGCGTAGCCTGTAACCTCTGCGCGGTAGCCTGCCCGGTCGGCTGTATCTCGCTGCAAAAAGCAGAAACCAAAGACGGTCGCTGGTATCCGGAATTTTTCCGCATCAACTTCTCACGCTGCATTTTCTGTGGTCTGTGCGAAGAAGCCTGTCCGACCACGGCGATTCAGTTAACCCCGGATTTCGAAATGGGGGAATACAAGCGCCAGGATCTGGTTTACGAGAAAGAGGATCTGCTGATCTCCGGTCCGGGCAAATACCCGGAATATAACTTCTACCGGATGGCAGGTATGGCAATCGACGGCAAAGATAAGGGCGAAGCAGAGAACGAAGCCAAGCCTATCGACGTCAAGAGCCTGTTACCGTAAGGAGAGGGGCAATGGAGTTCGCTTTTTATATCTGTGGCCTGATAGCCATACTTGCGACCTTGCGAGTGATCACCCATACCAATCCGGTACACGCACTGCTGTACCTGATTATTTCGCTGCTGGCGATTTCCGGGGTGTTCTTCTCACTAGGCGCTTACTTCGCCGGTGCGCTGGAAATTATCGTCTACGCGGGTGCCATTATGGTGCTGTTCGTGTTCGTGGTGATGATGCTCAACCTGGGCGGTTCAGAAATCGAACAGGAACGCCAGTGGCTGAAACCGCAGGTGTGGATTGGTCCGGCAATTTTGTCGGCCATCATGCTGGTGGTGATTGTTTACGCCATTCTCGGTGTTAACGATCAGGGTATCGACGGTACGCCAATCAGTGCTAAAGCAGTGGGTATTACGCTGTTTGGGCCTTACGTACTGGCGGTGGAACTGGCCTCTATGCTGCTGCTCGCGGGTCTGGTTGTGGCCTTCCACGTCGGTCGTGAAGAGCGTGCGGGTGAAGTGCTGAGCAATCGTAAAGACGACAGCGCGAAAAGAAAAACGGAGGAGCACGCATGATCCCCTTACAACATGGACTGATCCTCGCGGCAATCTTATTCGTTCTTGGCTTAACCGGTCTGGTTATCCGTCGCAATCTGCTGTTTATGCTGATTGGTCTGGAAATCATGATTAACGCTTCCGCGCTGGCCTTTGTGGTCGCCGGAAGCTACTGGGGCCAGACCGACGGTCAGGTGATGTACATTCTCGCCATCAGCCTCGCGGCGGCAGAAGCGAGTATCGGCCTTGCGCTGCTGCTGCAGCTTCACCGTCGTCGCCAGAACCTGAACATCGATTCAGTAAGTGAGATGCGCGGATGAACATGCTTGCCTTAACCATTATTTTGCCATTGATTGGCTTCGTCCTGCTGGCGTTCTCCCGTGGGCGCTGGTCTGAAAACGTCTCGGCGATCGTCGGCGTTGGCTCTGTGGGCCTGGCGGCGCTGGTAACTGCCTTTATCGGCGTTGACTTCTTCGCTAACGGCGAGCAGGCATACAGCCAGCCGCTGTGGACGTGGATGTCGGTAGGCGACTTTAACATCGGTTTTAACCTGGTGCTGGACGGCCTGTCGCTGACCATGCTCTCAGTGGTCACCGGTGTGGGTTTCCTGATCCACATGTACGCCTCCTGGTATATGCGTGGTGAAGAGGGCTACTCTCGCTTCTTCGCTTACACCAACCTGTTCATCGCCAGCATGGTGGTTCTGGTTCTCGCCGATAACCTGCTGCTGATGTACCTCGGCTGGGAAGGCGTGGGCCTGTGCTCCTATCTGCTGATCGGTTTCTATTACACCGATCCGAAGAATGGCGCAGCGGCAATGAAAGCGTTCGTCGTGACCCGTGTGGGTGACGTGTTCCTCGCTTTCGCACTGTTCATTCTTTACAACGAACTGGGTACGCTGAACTTCCGCGAAATGGTGGAACTGGCACCAGCGCACTTTGCTGACGGCAATAACATGCTGATGTGGGCGACGCTGATGCTGCTGGGCGGTGCGGTCGGTAAATCTGCGCAGTTGCCGTTGCAGACATGGCTTGCCGACGCGATGGCGGGCCCGACGCCTGTCTCCGCGCTGATCCACGCTGCAACGATGGTAACCGCGGGTGTCTACCTGATCGCCCGTACCCACGGCCTGTTCCTGATGACGCCGGAAGTTCTGCATCTGGTGGGCATTGTCGGGGCGGTTACGCTGCTGCTGGCCGGTTTTGCCGCGCTGGTACAGACCGATATCAAACGTGTTCTCGCTTACTCTACCATGAGCCAGATTGGCTACATGTTCCTCGCGCTTGGCGTGCAGGCATGGGATGCGGCGATTTTTCACTTGATGACTCACGCGTTCTTTAAAGCGCTGCTGTTCCTGGCATCCGGTTCCGTCATTCTGGCCTGCCATCACGAACAGAACATCTTCAAGATGGGCGGTCTGCGTAAATCTATTCCGCTGGTTTATCTCTGCTTCCTGGTGGGCGGCGCAGCACTGTCGGCACTGCCGCTGGTCACTGCGGGCTTCTTCAGTAAGGATGAGATCCTCGCGGGTGCGATGGCGAATGGTCATATCAATCTGATGGTGGCAGGTCTGGTCGGTGCGTTTATGACCTCGCTCTACACCTTCCGTATGATTTTCATTGTCTTCCACGGAAAAGAACAAATTCACGCTCACGCCGTGAAAGGGGTAACTCACAGCCTGCCGCTGATTGTGCTGCTGATCCTTTCCACCTTCGTTGGCGCACTGATTGTACCGCCGTTGCAGGGCGTGCTTCCGCAAACGACGGAGCTGGCGCACGGCAGCATGTTGACCCTGGAAATTACCTCTGGCGTGGTCGCGGTGGTCGGCATTCTGCTGGCAGCCTGGCTGTGGCTGGGTAAACGTACTCTGGTGACCTCCATCGCCAACAGTGCGCCGGGCCGCCTGCTGAGTACCTGGTGGTACAACGCCTGGGGCTTTGACTGGCTGTACGACAAAGTGTTCGTCAAGCCGTTCCTGGGTATTGCCTGGTTGCTGAAACGCGATCCGCTGAACTCAATGATGAACATCCCGGCGGTTCTTTCCCGCTTTGCAGGTAAAGGCCTGCTGTTAAGCGAGAACGGCTACCTGCGCTGGTATGTGGCATCCATGAGCATCGGTGCGGTCGTGGTGCTGGCACTGTTGATGGTACTGCGTTGAGTTAAGGATTGTGGGCTTGCCCCTGGGCATATAAGAACGTAGGTCGGATAAGCCGTCTTCGCGGCGCATCCGACACTACAACCACAATCCGAAGAGAATTTTCTGTCGTGAGAATTCGTTGAAAATCCGGTCCTGACGGGACTTTTACAAGGAATAAAGATCGCCATGTTACTACCCTGGCTAATATTAATTCCCTTTATTGGCGGCTTCCTGTGCTGGCAGACCGAACGCTTTGGCGTCAAGGTGCCGCGCTGGATCGCGCTGATCACCATGGGATTGACGCTGGCGCTGTCGCTGCAACTGTGGTTGCAGGGCGGTTATTCACTGACGCAATCCGCCGGAATTCCGCAGTGGCAGTCTGAATTCGACATGCCGTGGATCCCGCGTTTTGGTATCTCTATCCATCTCGCCATTGATGGTTTGTCACTGCTGATGGTCGTGCTGACCGGTCTGCTCGGCGTGCTGGCCGTACTCTGTTCGTGGAACGAGATCGAAAAATATCAGGGCTTCTTCCACCTCAACCTGATGTGGATCCTGGGCGGCGTTATCGGCGTGTTCCTTGCCATCGACATGTTCCTGTTCTTCTTCTTCTGGGAAATGATGTTGGTGCCGATGTACTTCCTGATCGCACTGTGGGGGCATAAAGCTTCTGACGGTAAAACGCGTATCACGGCGGCAACCAAGTTCTTCATTTACACCCAGGCGAGTGGTCTGGTGATGTTGATCGCCATCCTGGCGCTGGTTTTTGTTCACTACAATGCGACCGGCGTCTGGACCTTCAACTATGAAGAGCTGCTGAATACGCCGATGTCCAGTGGTGTGGAATATCTGTTGATGCTGGGCTTCTTCATCGCCTTCGCGGTGAAAATGCCGGTGGTTCCGCTGCATGGCTGGCTGCCAGATGCGCACTCCCAGGCACCGACCGCTGGTTCCGTGGACCTCGCAGGGATCTTGCTGAAAACCGCCGCTTACGGTCTGCTGCGTTTCTCCCTGCCGCTGTTCCCGAACGCGTCGGCAGAGTTTGCGCCAATCGCTATGTGGCTGGGTGTTATCGGCATCTTCTACGGTGCGTGGATGGCCTTCGCCCAGACCGATATCAAACGTCTGATCGCCTACACCTCGGTTTCCCACATGGGCTTCGTGCTGATTGCCATCTACACCGGCAGCCAGTTGGCCTACCAGGGCGCGGTAATTCAGATGATTGCGCACGGCTTGTCAGCGGCGGGTCTGTTTATTCTCTGCGGTCAGCTCTATGAACGTATCCATACCCGCGACATGCGCATGATGGGCGGTCTGTGGAGCAAAATGAAATGGCTGCCAGCACTGTCGCTGTTCTTTGCGGTGGCAACGCTTGGGATGCCTGGCACCGGTAACTTCGTCGGCGAATTTATGATTCTGTTCGGCAGCTTCCAGGTTGTCCCGGTGATTACCGTTATCTCTACCTTTGGGCTGGTCTTTGCATCTGTTTATTCGCTGGCGATGTTACATCGCGCTTACTTCGGTAAAGCGAAAAGCGAGATTGCCAGCCAGGAACTGCCAGGGATGTCGCTGCGTGAGCTGTTTATGATCCTGTTGCTGGTGGTGCTGCTGGTACTGCTGGGCTTCTATCCGCAGCCGATTCTGGATACCTCGCACTCCGCGATTGGCAATATCCAGCAGTGGTTTGTTAATTCCGTTACTACTACAAGGCCGTAAATCGCCATGACAATAACTCCACAAAACCTGATCGCACTGCTACCGTTGCTGATCGTCGGCTTGACGGTGGTGGTTGTGATGCTCTCCATTGCGTGGCGACGCAATCATTTCCTCAACGCTACGCTCTCGGTTATTGGGCTTAACGCGGCGCTGGTTTCGCTCTGGTTTGTCGGCCAGGCGGGCGCTATGGACGTTACGCCGCTGATGCGCGTTGATGGTTTCGCCATGCTTTACACCGGGCTGGTATTGTTGGCGAGCCTCGCCACCTGTACTTTCGCCTACCCGTGGCTTGAAGGCTATAACGACAACAAGGACGAGTTCTACCTGTTGGTGTTAATTGCCGCCCTGGGCGGGATCCTGCTGGCGAATGCTAACCATCTGGCGTCTCTGTTCCTCGGTATCGAACTGATCTCTTTGCCGCTGTTTGGCCTGGTCGGTTACGCTTTCCGCCAGAAACGTTCTCTGGAAGCCAGTATCAAATACACTATCCTTTCTGCCGCAGCGTCTTCTTTCCTGCTGTTCGGTATGGCGCTGGTGTATGCGCAGTCTGGCGACCTGTCGTTTGTCGCGCTGGGTAAAAACCTCGGCGACGGTATGCTCAACGAGCCGCTGTTGCTGGCAGGTTTCGGCCTGATGATTGTTGGCCTCGGCTTCAAACTCTCTCTGGTGCCGTTCCACCTGTGGACGCCAGACGTATACCAGGGCGCGCCTGCGCCGGTTTCCACTTTTCTGGCGACGGCGAGCAAAATCGCTATCTTCGGTGTGGTGATGCGTCTGTTCCTCTACGCACCGGTGGGTGACAGCGAAGCGATTCGCGTGGTGCTGGCGATTATCGCCTTTGCCTCCATCATCTTCGGTAACCTGATGGCGCTGAGCCAGACCAATATCAAGCGTCTGCTCGGTTACTCATCTATCTCTCACCTCGGCTATCTGCTGGTGGCGCTGATTGCACTGCAAACCGGCGAGATGTCGATGGAAGCGGTAGGGGTTTACCTGGCCGGTTATCTGTTCAGCAGCCTCGGCGCGTTCGGTGTGGTCAGCCTGATGTCCAGCCCGTATCGTGGCCCGGATGCTGATTCCCTGTTCTCTTACCGCGGACTGTTCTGGCATCGTCCGATCCTCGCGGCGGTGATGACGGTGATGATGCTGTCTCTGGCCGGTATCCCGATGACGCTGGGCTTTATTGGTAAGTTCTACGTGCTGGCGGTCGGTGTCCAGGCACACTTGTGGTGGCTGGTGGGTGCCGTGGTTGTCGGTTCGGCAATCGGCCTTTACTACTATCTGCGTGTGGCGGTGAGCCTGTACCTGCACGCACCGGAACAACCGGGTCGCGATGCACCGTCAAACTGGCAGTATAGCGCAGGCGGTATCGTGGTGCTGATCTCTGCACTGCTGGTTCTGGTGCTGGGTGTATGGCCACAACCGCTGATTAGTATTGTGCGTTTGGCAATGCCGCTGATGTAATCTGTTAGTTTGTAAGTCAGGAAGCCGCCGACATGTTCGGCGGTTTTTTTATGGTGCCTTTGACACCATCACCCAACAATAACCGTCAGCGCATGATTCCCTTGTCGCAGCATACGTCGATACGCGCTAATCAGCTTTTCCATATCAAGCATGATCGAAGCAAAGAGTTGGCCCTCTAACTCTTCTGAAAAGGTCACTCCCGGATAAATCTCCATTTCATTGAGTCGCTTAATGGAAAACTGTTTACGCAGCTCACTTCGATCCAGAGCTTCCAGGCGGTCGATTGTCGCGGCTAACTCCTGATTCCAGGTCAATCCCAGGAAGCCATCTATGCCATCTTCGAGGCTGTGTTCACCAAGCACTGCGCGACTTAGCGGATCATTCTTCGCGGGGTCAAATGCAGATGTACCCGTCAGGCCAAAATGTAAAAAATCCCAGCGTTTATCAATATCCAGTCGGCGCAATCCTGAAAGCGTGTCATGTATATTATCCATCAAAGGTTTTTCAGTAGACTCAAGCAGTTGGTTAATTTTCTCTGAGTCAATTTCTGCAAAATAGCCAATCATTCCCATTTGTTTTTCCTCCGTTGAATTTAATTTTTCGCATCTTAAAACAGACGAGGGAAAATAAAATGTGCATGTTGCTTTTTCTGGATCCTCCTCGAGGAATTTTTATTATTTACTATTTTGCAACAAGGTTATAACGCCATCCACCACCTGAGCCATTTTCTGATAATTGAGTCTGTCTGCGGTATCACCAGGTAAGTGATATTGTTTATTACGATAAAAAGCGGTGTCGGTAATCATTACGGCGGGAATATCGTGTTGCCAATAATTTAGGTGGTCGGAGAAATCGATACCGGGAATAAAACCTGGCGCATTAATAGAATAAACAGGCAACTCTGTTGCTGATAACAACGCAGATTTTACCTGACGCACAGCGCTGATATCCTGCACTCTGCCGACGACAGCAATAAAATCACCACGGTCGGGATAAAGCCAGGACATGACAGAGTAAGGGTAATCCTGACTCCCAGGCGCAGAGTCGTAATAGCCAATCATCTCCAGCGCTATCATTAATCTCACTGGACGCTCAAGCGAAGCGGCGTGTACCGCGCTCCCCATTTCATCGCTACGAAAGAAGGGCGGTTCTTCCGACGCATAGGCGACCAGTTGCACACCTATTTTCGGCGCTTGCTGTTGTAACAAACGTGCCAGTTCGAGTAATCCTGCCACGCCGCTGGCGTTATCATCCGCGCCCGGCGTATAGGTTAATTGATCGTTTTCGTAACTGCTGGCAGAGTCATAGTGCGCACCAATAATAATCAGCGGTCCATCGGCAGGACCATAATCAGCAACAATGTTTTTGTAGGGGCCACCAGTAATGGGGACGTCCTGCCCGGTAACTCTGGCGCCGCTACTGATAAAGACCTCTTTTATATACTCTGCGGATCTATTCAGATTATCAATATTGTCGGCACTACGTGGATGCACAGTTTGTGTAAAATAACGAACTGTTTTTTCTAATTGCTCGGGACTTGCGTGCTGGGGCGTTGGCGGTAATGCATTGACCCAGGGTTGATAAAAAACAATCAGAGGAAGTGAAAGCAGGAACAATATAAAAAAGGGAAAAGTTATTTTTTTCATATGCAAATTATTAATGGGTTTCGTTGTTGAATCATTATTTGTTATGGGTTTCGAGATTGTATTTTATTAAGATTGGTCGGATTATACAAAGAGTCTATTTTATGTCTGGTGGCTGAGTTTATTTAAAAGGATTTTATATGCGAAATAAAAATATAATCATGTTGCTTATTAGTGGTTTTATTTTGTCAGGATGTGGGCCGGAATCTGATGATAAGGAAAGTCAGCAACAACAATCTACTACACCCACAGACCAGCAAGTACTTGCCGCGCAACAAGCGGCAACAAAAGTGGCGGAGCAAAGAGCCGCCGCCGCTAAAGCAAAAACCTAGCCCAGCATGAAGCGCAACAATCCTCAGACAAACAGGCTTTGCAGGGGCGATTGCAGGAAGCGCCAACATTTGAAAGAGCGGCTAAAGCAAAAGCTACACGTATCGCAAATCCAGGAACCGCTCGCTATCAGCAGTTCGATGATAATCCGGTTAAGCAGGTAGCGCAAAACCCGTTGGCGACGTTTAGCCTTGACGTCGACACCGGCAGCTAACGCTGAATGGGCAAAAAGCATCAATTGATAAGTTACGCTATGCCCCGGATAGCAAATCAGCGAAATCAGATAAAGCGAAAGAACTGGCCTGGTTAAAGATTCGTTGGAAATACCCGCAGGGAAAAGAAAGTCAGTTAGTTGAATTTCCGTTGGCACCCACAATAAACGCACCGTCAGAAGATATGCGTTTTCGCGCAGCAGTCGCTGCATTTGGGCAAAAATTGCGCGGTTCTGAATACCTGAATAATACCTCCTGGCAGCAGATCGAACAGTGGGCGCGGCAAGCGAAAGGACCGGATCAACAAGGCTACAGAGCGGAATTTATTCGCCTGATTGGGCTGGCGGAAGGTCTGAACAATTCCCAAAACTAAAAATGATAAATCTGTTTGCCGGATATCGACATCAAGCGTATTCGGCAAACAGATGAAAAATAAGTGCGTTGGCATCATTAAATTAATCAGCCAACTTACCATCGCTTTCGACTTAAATGCTAAACACCGCGAAATCGCTCGCCAGTTCAGTTGCCGGGAAAATCGTCCGGCACTCGTGTAACAAGTGCTGACAGCCTTTATCATCATAGCGTGAACTAACATGGGTAATAATTAGCTTACCGACACCAGCTTCACGGGCCAGTGCCGCCGCCTGGCGTGTGGAGCTGTGGCCGCGGCTGTTGGCTTTGGCCTCCATCGCCAAATCCAGAGTCGCTTCGTGAACCATTACGTCGACACCTTTAGCCAGCGCCAGCGCGGCATCGCAAGGACCCGTATCGCCGAAAATGGCGATCGCTTTTCCTGGTGTAGGCGCGGCTAAGTAATCAGCGCCGTTAATCTGCCGACCATCTTCCAATGTGACAGTTTTTCCGGCTTTCAAATCCTGAAACAATGGGCCAGGCGGTACGCCCGCGGCCTTTAATGCCTGAGCATTCAGCGCACCAGGCTTATCATGTTCTTCTACGCGATAGCCGTAACATTCCAGCGGATGTTCCATCGGATAAGCTGTCACTTTACGCAAGCCATCATCAAGTATTTCGCCTGCGCTAATTTCAATAATCTCCAGTGGATAATCGGTCCACGAGCCACTAATACGTAACGCTGTCTCAACAAATTCACGGATACCTTTCGGACCATAAATGGTTAAGGGTTGCACAATGCCTGACATGGAACGACTGCACAGCAAACCGGGCAGACCGAAAAGATGATCGCCGTGAAGATGGCTAATAAAAATCCTGTCCAGTTTGCCGGGATTAAACACCGTGTGCAGCATTTGGTGTTGAGTGCCTTCGCCACAGTCAAATAACCAAAGTCCGGCCTGGGTCGGATGTTGCAGATTGAGCAATATCGCCGTGACATTACGCGCCCGGGTTGGAACTCCCGCCGAAGTACCTAAGAAAATTAATTCCATAAGACCATCACATTTCTAAAAATAATCCGGCTAGTATAAGGCATACAACCAAAAGGAGCGCATCATGATCGACTGGCAGGATCTTCATCACTCTGAATTATCGGTTTCTCAGCTTTATGCCTTATTACAACTGCGTTGTGCGGTATTCGTTGTCGAACAAAACTGTCCTTATCAGGATGTCGATGGTGACGATCTGGTAGGTGAAAATCGTCATATTCTCGGCTGGCAAAACGGAAAACTAGCAGCGTATGCGAGGATTCTGAAAAGTGATGATGATCTCGAACCGGTGGTGATTGGTCGGGTGATTGTCGGCGAAGCGTTGCGGGGCGAAAAAGTGGGGCAGCAACTGATGAGTAAGTCGCTGGAATCATGTACGCGCCACTGGCCGGACAAGGCGATTTATCTGGGAGCGCAGGCGCACTTACAAAACTTTTACCGCAGTTTTGGCTTTATCCCTGTGACCGACATTTACGAGGAAGATGGTATTCCCCACATCGGGATGGCGCGCGAAGTCATTCAGGCGTAATTGATAACCGTTGTCTATAGTTAGTGGCAGGTTTTAAGCAAATGGAGAACGAGAATGTCTAATCAATTTGGTGATACACGCATCGATGACGACCTGACGTTGCTGAGTGAAACGCTGGAAGAAGTGCTGCGCTCCTCTGGCGATCCCGCCGATCAGAAATATGTTGAGCTGAAGGCGCGAGCAGAGAAGGCGCTGGATGATGTGAAAAAAAGAGTCAGTCAGGCTTCAGACAGCTATTACTATCGGGCGAAGCAAGCGGTTTATCGTGCCGACGACTACGTTCATGAAAAACCGTGGCAGGGGATTGGCGTTGGCGCTGCGGTTGGTTTGGTATTAGGACTGTTGCTGGCACGCCGTTAAAACCTCCCTACACTGGGGTACTGCATTTTTTTTGCAGTACCCCGTATAATGTGAGGCTTTTAACAGGGAGAGGTCCGCGTGCAATCACTCACTACGGCGCTGGAAAATCTATTGCGCCATCTGTCGCAAGAGTTTCCAGCGACGCCCGGCATTCGGGTTTTTGATGTTCCTTTCCCATTAAATGACGCCTTTGATGCCTTAAGCTGGCTGGCCAGCCAGAAAATGTATCCGCAATTTTACTGGCAACAACGCAATGGTGATGAAGAGGCTGCCGTACTGGGTACAATAGCCAGCTTTTCGTCGCTGGCGCAGGCGCAGCGTTTTCTCCGACAATACCCGGATCACACCGACTTACGTATCTGGGGGCTGAATGCGTTTGACCCTTCCCAGGGCAATTTACTCCTCCCGCGGTTGGAATGGCGACGCTGTGCAGGCAAAGCGACCCTTCGACTGACCCTTTTCAGCGAAAACTCCCTTCAGCACGACGCACATCAGGCAAAGGAATTCATTGCGGCTCTGGCAAACATTAAACCGTTGCCAGCTCTGCATTTAACCATCACCCAAGAAAATCACTGGCCGGACAAACCAGCCTGGACGGGGTTAATTAAACTGGCGACCGACACCATTGCTGAAGGTGAACTGGATAAAGTGGTGTTGGCGCGGGCGACCGATCTGCATTTCTCCGATTCAGTTAACGCGGCGGCAATGATGGCTGCCAGCCGTCGGTTGAACCTGAACTGCTACCATTTCTACATGGCCTTTGATGGCGAAAGTGCGTTCCTGGGTTCATCTCCTGAGCGGCTTTGGCGGCGGCGTGACAAAGCGTTGCGTACTGAAGCACTGGCGGGAACGGTAGCGAATCATCCTGATGATAAACAGGCGCAGCAACTGGGTGAGTGGCTGATGGCGGATGATAAAAACCAGCGCGAGAATATGCTGGTGGTGGAAGATATCTGCCAGCGATTACAGGCAGATACCCAGGCGCTGGATGTTTTACCGCCACAGGTGCTTCGTCTGCGTAAAGTGCAGCATCTGCGTCGCTGTATCTGGACCTCGCTTAATACGGCAGATGATGTGGTTTGTCTGCATCAGTTGCAGCCAACGGCAGCGGTGGCTGGTTTACCGCGCGATTTGGCACGGCAGTTCATCGCCCGGCACGAACCGTTTACCCGTGAATGGTATGCGGGGTCTGCGGGCTATCTCTCATTGCAACAAAGCGAATTCTGCGTTTCCCTGCGCTCGGCGAAAATCAGTGGCAATGTCGTGCGATTGTATGCCGGAGCGGGTATTGTCCGAGGCTCAGACCCCGAACTGGAGTGGCAGGAAATCGACAACAAAGCGGCAGGACTGCGCACTTTATTACAATTGGAATAGTAATGAGTCGCATCATTACCGATTCATATCAATAATCTATTTTTGTAGCTCCTTATACTTAGCCGCAATATTGATACCGGACAAACTCATGTCAGTAAGCGCATTTAACCGACGCTGGGCGGCGGTCATTCTGGAAGCATTAACACGTCACGGCGTCAGACACGTCTGCATCGCCCCTGGCTCTCGTTCTACGCCATTAACTCTGGCGGCGGCGGAAAATTCCGCATTCATTCATCACACTCATTTTGATGAGCGTGGGCTGGGGCATCTGGCGCTGGGACTGGCAAAGGTCAGCAAACAGCCAGTGGCGGTGATAGTGACTTCCGGCACGGCGGTAGCGAATCTCTATCCGGCACTGATTGAAGCTGGGTTAACCGGAGAAAAACTGATCCTGTTAACCGCCGATCGTCCTCCGGAACTGATTGACTGCGGCGCGAATCAGGCAATTCGTCAGCCGGGTATGTTCGCCTCTCATCCTACGCATAGCATTTCACTACCGCGCCCGACTCAGGATATTCCCGCCCGTTGGCTGGTTTCTACTATCGACCACGCTTTAGGCCCGCTGCATGCGGGTGGAGTCCATATCAACTGCCCGTTTGCCGAACCGCTTTATGGCGAGATGGACGATACCGGACTTAGCTGGCAACAACGTCTTGGCGACTGGTGGCAGGGCGACAAACCGTGGCTGCGTGAAGCGCCTCGTCTTGAGAGCGAAAAACAGCGCGACTGGTTCTTCTGGCGGCAAAAGCGCGGCGTGGTGGTTGCCGGGCGCATGAGTGCGGAAGAGGGCAAAAAAGTTGCATTGTGGGCGCAAACTCTTGGCTGGCCGCTGATTGGCGACGTGCTGTCGCAAACCGGGCAGCCGCTGCCGTGTGCCGATCTCTGGTTAGGCAATGCCAAAGCGGTGAGTGAGTTACAGCAGGCGCAGATTGTCGTGCAACTGGGGAGCAGCCTGACTGGCAAACGGTTACTGCAATGGCAGGCGAGCTGTGAGCCAGAAGAGTACTGGATTGTTGATAACATCGAAGGGCAGCTTGACCCGGCACACCACCGTGGACGTCGCCTGGTCGCCAATATTGCCGACTGGCTGGAGTTGCATCCGGCTGAAAAACGTCAGCCTGGTGCGTGGAGATCCCGCGTCTGGCTGAACAGGCAATGCAGGCAGTTGTTGCCCGTCGTGATGCGTTTGGCGAAGCACAACTGGCGCACCGCATCAGAGACTATTTGCCTGAACAGGGGCAACTGTTTGTCGGTAACAGCCTGGTGGTACGTTTGATCGATGCTCTCTCGCAACTTCCGGCAGGCTATCCGGTGTACAGCAACCGTGGGGCCAGCGGAATTGATGGGCTGCTCTCTACCGCCGCAGGCGTTCAGCGGGCCAGTGGTAAACCGACGCTGGCGATTGTGGGCGATCTCTCTGCTCTTTACGATCTCAACGCGCTGGCGCTATTGCGTCAGGTTTCCGCGCCGCTGGTATTAATTGTGGTGAACAACAACGGCGGACAAATTTTCTCGCTGTTGCCGACGCCGAAAAGCGAGCGCGAGCGTTTCTATCTGATGCCGCAAAACGTCCATTTTGAGCACGCTGCCGCGATGTTTGAGCTGAAATATCATCGTCCGCAAAACTGGCAGGAACTTGAAACGGCACTTGCCGACGCCTGGTGCACTCCGACCACCACGGTAATTGAAATGGTGGTTAACGACACCGACGGCGCGCAAACCCTCCAGCAACTGCTGGCGCAGGTAAGCCATTTATGATCCTGCACGCACAGGCAAAACACGGCAAGCCAGGTTTACCCTGGCTGGTGTTTTTGCATGGTTTCTCCGGCGATTGCCATGAATGGCAAGAAGTCGGCGAGGCGTTTGCCGACTACTCGCGGTTGTATGTTGATCTGCCAGGTCACGGTGGTTCGGCGGCAATTAGCGTCGATGGATTTGATGATGTCACCGACGTACTGCGTAAAACCCTTGTTAGTTACAACATCCTAAACTTCTGGCTGGTGGGGTACTCGCTCGGCGGACGGGTGGCGATGATGGCGGCTTGTCAGGAGATGGCGGGGCTTTGTGGCGTGATTGTCGAAGGTGGGCATCCCGGGCTGCAACATGCTGAACAACGCACGGAACGTCAGCTTTCCGATCATCGCTGGGCGCAGCGTTTTCGCACAGAACCATTAACGGCGGTGTTTACCGACTGGTACCAACAGCCTGTTTTTGCCTCGCTCAATGATGATCAACGCCGGGAGCTGGTGGCGCTGCGCAGCAACAATAATGGCGCAACCCTTGCCGCGATGCTGGAGGCCACTTCTCTCGCCGTCCAGCCCGATTTACGTGCTAACCTTAGCGCCCGCACATTTGCGTTTTATTATTTATGTGGTGAACGTGACAGCAAATTCCGCGCCCTGGCGGCGGAACTGGCTGCCGAATGCCATGTCATTCCTCGCGCCGGACATAACGCGCATCGGGAAAATCCCGCTGGCGTAATCGCAAGTCTGGCGCAGATCTTGCGTTTCTGACTAAAGGACACAATATGATTTATCCTGATGAAGCAATGCTTTACGCACCGGTTGAATGGCACGACTGCTCCGAAGGTTTCGAGGACATTCGTTATGAAAAATCCACCGACGGTATCGCAAAAATCACCATTAATCGTCCGCAGGTGCGCAATGCCTTCCGTCCTCTGACGGTAAAAGAGATGATCCAGGCGCTGGCAGATGCCCGTTATGACGACAACATCGGCGTGATCATTCTGACTGGCGCGGGCGATAAAGCGTTCTGCTCCGGCGGTGACCAGAAAGTACGTGGCGACTACGGCGGTTATAAAGATGATTCCGGCGTACATCACCTCAACGTGCTGGACTTCCAGCGTCAGATCCGTACCTGCCCGAAACCGGTCGTCGCGATGGTGGCTGGCTACTCCATCGGCGGCGGTCATGTTCTGCACATGATGTGCGACCTGACTATCGCGGCAGATAATGCCATCTTCGGTCAGACTGGCCCGAAAGTCGGTTCCTTCGACGGCGGCTGGGGAGCTTCCTATATGGCTCGCATCGTCGGGCAGAAAAAAGCGCGTGAAATCTGGTTCCTGTGCCGTCAGTACGATGCAAAACAGGCGCTGGATATGGGCCTTGTGAACACCGTGGTGCCGCTGGCCGATCTGGAAAAAGAGACCGTCCGCTGGTGCCGCGAAATGCTGCAAAACAGCCCGATGGCGCTGCGTTGCCTGAAAGCTGCGCTGAACGCCGACTGTGACGGTCAGGCAGGTCTGCAGGAACTGGCGGGTAACGCCACCATGCTGTTCTACATGACGGAAGAAGGTCAGGAAGGTCGCAACGCTTTCAACCAGAAACGTCAGCCTGATTTCAGCAAATTTAAACGGAATCCGTAATGCGTAGCGCGCAGGTATACCGCTGGCAGATCCCCATGGACGCGGGGGTGGTTCTGCGCGACAGGCGGTTAAAAACCCGCGACGGGCTGTATGTTTGCCTGCGTGAGGGCGAGCGTGAAGGGTGGGGGGAGATCTCCCCACTGCCGGGCTTCAGTCAGGAAACCTGGGAAGAGGCGCAAAGTGTGCTGCTTGCCTGGGTAAATGACTGGCTGGCAGGTGATTGCGAGCTACCACAGACGCCTTCCGTCGCCTTTGGCGTGAGCTGCGCGCTGGCTGAACTGGCAGATACGCTCCCGCAGGCGGCCAATTACCGTGCTGCACCGTTGTGTAATGGCGATCCGGACGATCTGATCCTCAAACTTGCCGATATGCCTGGCGAGAAAGTGGCGAAGGTCAAAGTGGGATTGTACGAAGCCGTGCGCGACGGCATGGTGGTCAATCTTTTGCTGGAGGCAATTCCGGATCTGCATTTGCGTCTTGACGCGAACCGCGCCTGGACGCCGCTGAAAGGCCAGCAGTTTGCCAAATACGTTAACCCGGATTATCGCCACCGCATCGCGTTTCTCGAAGAACCGTGCAAAACCCGCGATGATTCGCGTGCGTTTGCCCGCGAAACCGGCATTGCCATTGCCTGGGATGAAAGCCTGCGCGAGCCGGATTTTGCCTTTGTGGCGGAAGAGGGCGTGCGAGCGGTGGTGATCAAACCCACGCTCACGGGCAGCCTGGAGAAAGTCCGCGAGCAGGTGCAGGCGGCGCACGCGCTGGGGCTGACGGCAGTGATCAGTTCTTCCATCGAGTCGAGCTTAGGCTTAACGCAACTGGCGCGGATTGCTGCCTGGTTAACGCCAGACACCATTCCGGGGCTGGATACGCTGGATCTGATGCAGGCGCAGCAGGTTCGTCGCTGGCCGGGTAGCCCGCTGCCATTAGTGGAAGTTGATGCACTGGAGCGGCTGTTATGATCTTCTCTGACTGGCCGTGGCGTCACTGGCGGCAGGTGCGGGGAGAAGCCATTGCCTTACGTCTTAATGACGAGCCACTCAACTGGTGCGAGCTTTGTGCTCGCGTCGATGAATTAGCCTCCGGTTTTGCTGCGCAGGGGGTGGTTGCGGGCAGCGGCGTAATGTTGCGGGCGTGGAATACGCCGCAAACGCTGCTAGCCTGGCTGGCGTTACTGCAATGTGGAGCGCGGGTGTTGCCCGTGAATCCACAACTGCCGCAACCGTTGCTTGAAGAATTGCTGCCAAATCTCACTCTGCAATTTGCGCTGGTGCCGGAAGGGGAAAACACGTTTCCGGCGTTAACGTCGCTGCATATTCAGCTGGTTGAAGGCGCACATGCCGCTGCGTGGCAGCCGACGCGTCTGTGCTCAATGACGTTAACCTCTGGCTCCACTGGCTTGCCGAAAGCCGCAGTTCATACTTATCAGGCCCATCTTGCCAGTGCCGAAGGGGTGTTATCGCTGATTCAGTTTGGCGAGCATGATGACTGGCTGCTCTCTTTGCCGTTGTTTCACGTCTCTGGTCAGGGAATTATGTGGCGCTGGTTATACGCTGGTGCGCGGATGACGGTACGTGATAAACAGCCATTGGAGCAAATGCTGGCAGGCTGTACTCACGCTTCACTGGTGCCAACACAGCTCTGGCGTTTGCTGGTTAACCGCAGTTCCGTTTCCCTGAAAGCGGTGTTACTCGGCGGCGCGGCGATCCCGGTCGAGTTGACGGAACAGGCGCGCGAACAGGGGATTCGTTGCTTTTGTGGCTATGGTCTGACGGAGTTCGCTTCCACGGTTTGCGCGAAAGAAGCGGACGGCCTGGCTGACGTCGGTTCGCCTCTGCCGGGGCGGCAAGTAAAAATCGTTAACGATGAAGTGTGGCTGCGGGCTGCCAGTATGGCAGAAGGTTACTGGCGTAACGGGCAACTGGTGCCGCTGGTTAATGATGAAGGCTGGTACGCCACGCGCGATCGCGGTGAGATGCATAATGGCAAGCTGACCATTGTCGGACGTTTAGACAATCTGTTCTTCAGTGGTGGCGAAGGCATTCAGCCAGAAGAAGTCGAACGTGTGATTGCCGCGCATCCTGCGGTTTTGCAGGTGTTTATCGTCCCCGTTACTGACAAGGAGTTTGGTCATCGACCGGTAGCGGTGGTGGAGTATGACCACGAAACCGTTGATCTTAGCGAATGGGTGAAAGACAAGTTGGCCCGTTTTCAACAACCGGTGCGTTGGCTGACGCTTCCGCCTGAATTGAAAAACGGAGGCATTAAGATTTCACGTCAGGCGCTAAAAGAGTGGGTGCAACGCCTGCAATAATTAACCATCCGTTTCACTTCTCATTTTTACCATTCCATTGCCATTGATAATGAGTTTATCTGTTAATCTGTAAATTAATGTGAAAATTCTTATCTGACAGGGAGGTACAATGGAGTGGTTAGTAAAAAAGACGTGTTGCGGCGTGGCGAAAAATCGTCATGTATTGGTCCTTAGTGATACCAGTGGTGCTCTCAAAATGATTGCCGAAGTGTGCAATGATGTCATTGTTCAGCCTGGCGATTTACTCTCACCGCTACAGGATGCTATGTACTGTATTAACCGGGATACCCAACGCACAATTAAAGTTATTGATGCCCGAAGCTACAGTGGCGAAGAGTGGGAGAATGTACGCAAAATGGCCAGAAATCGTCAGTGATTTTTATTTCGAACTGGCAGGAAAATCAGCGTTAATCCACCCATAATACAGGCCACTCCAAGCAGTGCCTTCACAGAAAAAGTCCCTTCCCAGCCGGGAAGTACTATTGATGCAATCCATACCAGTACATAACTCACACTCAGCAAAGTATAGGCTTTGCTGAGTGTGAGTTGATGAAGTGTTTTGTACCAACAAAAAACGGAAAGCAGATAACCCAGTAGCCCGATCAACAGCATCCGGACATCCAGGCCAAAAGCCAAAAGCGCAGCGATAAAATCCCACAACTGCGTCATCGGTGGTAGATGACTTGCCGCAAAACCCAGGCTTAATTGCGCAGCAGAAGCAATAATGACGCTGAATAATCCCCACATCAGGCCCATTACACCGTGCTCCCCAAAATCACAATGCCACCAATAATGAAGGCCACCCCACACCAGTGACGAAAAGACACGGGTTCATGCCACAGTTTTACTGCTGCCAGCGTCACCCAGACAAAATTCAGACTCAACATTGGGTAAGCAATGCCTACCGGTACGTTCTGCAATACCAGCAGCCAGAGCAGCATTGCCAGCCCCAGACAAACCAATGCCAGCCCCAGCCACAGCGCGATATGTTTACGCCGTTTGTTTATCGCCACAAAGCTCGTCGCCTGTTTCTGGCAGATTTGCCCGGCAACACTAAGCAAGCTGGCAAACACTAATATCAGCCAGATCATTTAGGCCGATACTGAAAGAGCACCAGACGTCCCTGATGATCGGTGGCGTCTGCAGGTGGAATGGGGAGACTGTTAATGTCTTCATCGTGGTCAACCGAAAGTACGAGAGTAATAATCCCCTCCTGACGATGCTTATTAAGCCAGTTGGCGAAATCATCACCGCTGACAAATCTGCCTTTCGCATCCGGGTAGTTAAGGCCATATTTCAACTCACCCGTCTGACGATACATGATGATGTCATTGCGTTGCAGACTCCATGCCAGACCTGCGGCAACGCCGACGCTATCAGTAAGAATATAGCGGCTCGGCTGAAGTGATTCTTGCGTCATCTCGACAAAAAATTGCGGATGTTTGCCTTCCATAATTCTGTCAGGAATCGCAATTCCCACGAGCAACGCCAGCCCCAACGGGCAAAGTGCCGCAAAAGGCCAGTTTTTTTCAATGTTCGTTAATGTGTACCAGCCGAAAAATGCCCATAGCGAAAAAATCGACCATGCGCAAAAGACTTTATAGATTTCGAAAGTTTGCCAGACTGGCGTACTCATTGGTCCCCAGGGAGAGACTACAAACGTGGCAATAATGCCAGTGACGCCAAATGCGATATTGATCCAGCCATTAATCCGCAGCGCCAGAGGATTATTTTTTGCTGCCTGCAACGCGTAATACGCCACCAGTATTGCCAGAGGCGCAAAGCAGGAAAGAATATAGGTCGGCAGCTTGCCTTTAGCGACGGAGAAAAACAGCAGTGGCATCACCGTCCAGCTCAACAAATAGACGGTTGCGGAATGGTTGCGGTTTTTCCAGCCAGAACGCAGCGCACCGGGGAGTAATCCCAGCCACGGCAGGCTACCGACAATGATGACAGGCAAGTAGTACCAGAACGGGGCTTTATGTTGGGCATCAGCCATCGCAAAGCGTTGAATATGCTCAACCCAGAAAAAATAATGCCAGAAGTCAGGCTCCCGTTGCGCTATTGCTAACCCCCAGGGGAGAACCGTCAGTACACAACTGATGATTGCCAGCCAGCCGTAAATAAAGAAATCTTTCCATCGTTTTTGCGTCGCCACCCACGGCAGCACGCTGAATACCGGCACGGCGAGGGCGAGAAAACCTTTGGTCATTACCCCCATACCGCAGGTGATTCCCAGCAGTAAAAATCCCGCGCTTTTGCCTTTCCAGGTTTGCGCATCCATTGCCAACCAGAAGCTACACATTCCCGCCACCAGCCAGAATGCAATAAACGGATCGAGCACGGCGTAAGTGCCGATGGCGTAGACAATAAACAGCGAGAGATAAATCACGGCGGCGAGTAGTGCCAGACGTTTATCGCGCCATAAGCGCAGAGTAAACCAGACCACCAGCGCGGCGGTTAACAGGGTCGCAAAGATAACACCTGCTCGCACACCAAAGTTATTCGCGCCAAACAGCCACTGCCCAATACTGTTAATCCAGTATCCGGCAATCGGTTTTTCGAAATAACGTAGCCCTAACAGATGGGGCACAATCCAGTCGCCGGAAGCCAGCATTTCCCGACTGATTTCCGCATAACGCGTTTCATCAGGTTGCCAGAGCAGGCGATAATTAATCGGCAAGAGATAATAGACGGTAATAAACGCAAAGAATACTGCGTAATAGCGAATGGATTTCATGGACGAGTTCCCGCAACTTGTTGGCAACCCAGCCAGCCTTCACGTCCAGCGATTCTTCCACGCACCACATGTCCGAGCGGCAACGTCTCCGGCAGCAGCTCGCCTAATGGACAAAACGTAATGCCTTCACGGGCGGCACGCTTCAGGAGATCAACAAAATCAGGATGATAAGCACAACCTTCAACTTCAGCATGGATGGTATAAACCGGCGTCCCTTTATCTCGCAGGATGCGGTTGAGTAGCCAGCCGTTAAAATCTTGCGCTTTCACATCCCGGCCAATCACTTCATCCCAGGTAGGTAATGTCACTGGAATTTGTGCAGTGCCAGGTTTTCCTGATTCGAGCAAGGGACGAAACGGCATGGCCCCACGACAATCGCTGTTGTAGCGCAAATGGAACGCTTCTTTTGCTTCGATCACCTGTTGGTCGGCACGCCAGCCAGCGGCAGCGGAGCAGGTTATCGGTTGGCCGATAATCTCTTCCAGGGTGCGAAGGCCGCGTGCAATATCGTCGACCATCGTTTGCCGATCCCAGTTGCCGCTATGGGCTTGCCAGGCGTGGTGATCCCAGGCGTGCAGGCCGACTTCGTGGTATTTAGCCGCTTCACAAATGATATCGGCATTGGCATGACCAATCTCTTTTCCTGGCCATGCCGTACCTGCCAGTAAAATATCCCAGCCATAAAGCGATGCCGCGTTTGAGCGCAGCATCTTCCACAAAAACTGTGGCTTCACCAGTCGCCAGAGATGGCGGCCCATATTGTCCGGGCCGACGCTGAAAAAAATGCTGGCCTGAATATTATACTTACTTAAGGTTTCCAGCAGACGTGGCACCCCTTCGCGGGTGCCACGAAAAGTATCGACATCAATACGTAAACCTACTTTGGTCATGATGACTTATCCGTAAGATCGACAGTGCGCAGGAAGAAATCCAGCGTTTCATCGATGGTTTCCTGCATATCAATTTTCGGTTCCCAGCCGAGGCAACGGCGGGCATTGCGGATGCTCGGTTTACGATGCTCTACGTCCTGATATCCTTTGCCGTAGTAGCTGCTACTTTCTACCACGCGAAAGCCCGCAAACGGTGGGAAGTGATGGCGCAGCGGATGTTTTTCGAAGCTCGCCAGCAGCATCTCGCCGAGCTCTTCAATACTCGCTTCGTTATCAGGATTGCCAATGTTGATAATTTCGCCGTCGCAGCGATTTCCCGCATTTTCGATAATGCGGTATAACGCTTCGATTCCATCGCGAATATCAGTAAAGCAGCGTTTTTGTTTTCCGCCATCAATCAGCTTAATCGGTGAACCTTCCACCAGATTGAGAATGAGTTGCGTAATCGCGCGTGAGCTACCAATTCGCGCCGCATTAAGGTTATCCAGTCGTGGCCCCATCCAGTTAAACGGGCGGAAGAGGGTGAACTGCAACCCCTCTTTTTCGCCATAGGCCCAGATGACCCGATCAAGTAATTGTTTTGACACCGAATAAATCCAGCGTGGTTTATTCACCGGGCCGACGATTAAATTAGAATGGTCCTCATCGAAGTATTTATCGCTACACATCCCATAAACTTCTGAAGTCGACGGGAAGATGATTCGCTTACGGTACTTCACGCAATAACGGATAATGCGCAGATTCTCTTCAAAATCGAGTTCAAATACGCGTAGCGGGTTGCGGGTATATTCAATCGGCGTGGCTATCGCCACCAGCGGCAACACGACATCACATTTTTTGACGTGATACTCAATCCATTCGGAATGAATGCTGATATCGCCTTCAACAAAATGAAAATGCGGATGATTCAGAAAACGGCTTATCGCGTCGCTGCCAATATCCAGACCGTAAACTTCATAGTGATCTTCGCGCAGCAGGCGTTCTGTCAAATGGTTACCGATAAAACCATTTACCCCGAGGATGAGTACCCGGGTACGGCGTCGGGCGGCACAGGCAGGCTGGCTATTCAAGCGTGAACCTTGCACCAGCCCCAGCGTCTGGGCTAATTGTGAGCCTTGCATGGTAATACCGTCGCCCGCCTGTCCGGTGACGATTTCCAGCGCGCCATCGCCACAGGCAATCAGCAATGGCGCAACAGAAATCACGCTTCCCGGCTGCGCTGCGGATGTATGAGGATGTACGCGTGACGACCAGACGGTAAATTTTTGATTACCAACATAGCTGAAGGCACCCGGCCACGGATCGGCGACGGCGCGGACCATGTTATGCAATACGGCTGCCGGTTTGTGCCACTCGAGGAAGCTGTCTTCTGGTGTTCTGCGACCAAAACAGGTGGCTTCGTTCTCGCGTTGGGCTATTTCCAGAATCTTACCGTGTTTAATGGCGGGTAACGTCTGTTCCAGCAACTGACGCGCGGCATGGCACAATTTATGATGCAGCGTAATGGCGATATCATCTGGCGCAATGGCAACGCGCAGTTGGGCAACAATGGCCCCAGCATCGGCACGTTTAACCATTCGGTGCAATGTAACGCCCGTTTCCGTTTCACCGTTCACCAGCACCCAGTTCAGCGGCGCGCGACCACGATATTTTGGTAACAGCGAACCATGCAGATTAAATGCACCTGCGGGAGCGAGCTGTAAAATTTCATCGCTAATGAGATGGCGATAATAAAAAGAGAAAATCACCTCTGGTGACAGTTGGGCAATGCGTTCCACCCACAGCGGATGATTAATGTTATCCGGCGCGTAAACCGGAATGCCTCTTTCCGCCGCCAGGCGAGCGACTGAACCATAAAAAGCTTTTTCGCCAGGATTATCAGTATGGGTAAAAATGGCGCTAATTTCGTAACCGGCAGCCAGCAGGGCTTCAATACCGAGGCATCCCATATCGTGGTAGGCAAAAACGACGGTTTTCATTATTCATTTTCCTTGCTGGATGGACGGATAACTTGCTGAACAAAATAGCGGGGGCGGGCGCGGACATCGGTGTAGATCCTGCCAATATATTCACCGAGCAATCCCATGCCGATAAACTGAGCGCCAATAAAAGTAAACAGCACGGCAAATAGCATAAAGACGCCTTCCGCGGCCCATTGTGGTCCGAAGGTCAGGCGTAAAATCACCAGCAGTACCGCAATGCTGAAACCCCCAATCGCAATCACGCTGCCGAGAAGACTCAGCATACGTAGCGGTGTGGTCGTGAGGCAGGTCACCAGGTCGTACATCAAATTAATCAGGCGCATAAAGCTGTATTTAGATTCGCCATACTCACGCTCGGCATGATGTACCGGAATTTCAATGGCGCGGCGAGCGAAGATATTCGCCAGAATCGGGATAAAGGTGCTGCGTTCATGGCAGTGCAACATGGCATCGATAATATGACGGCGATAGGCGCGTAACATACAGCCATAGTCGCCCATCGCTTTGCCGGTGGTGCGCTGAATAAGTCGATTAATCATCTTCGATGCCGTTTTACGAAACCAGGTATCCTGGCGATTCTGGCGCACAGTACCCACTACGTCGTAACCTTCATCGGCTTTTTCTACCAGACGGGGGATCTCCTCTGGCGGATTCTGGAGATCGGCATCGAGGGTGATAATTAAGTCGCCGGTAACGTGGCTGAAACCTGCCATGATCGCCGAATGCTGTCCGTAATTACGATTAAGCAAAATAGACACGATGTGGCTGCCCTCTGCTTGTGAGGCATCGACGAGCATTTGTGCGGAATTATCGCTACTGCCGTCATCAATCAGCAGGATCTCATACTCTTTCCCCAGCGTTTCGCAGGCTGCGGTGGTGCGCCTGATTAATTCCGGTAAGCTTTCCTGCTCGTTATAAACGGGAATAACCACCGAGACTTTCTTAACAGGGTGGATTTCAAACATGGCTTATTGTCCTGCGAGTTGCTGAAGGGCAGCGATGACGCGGTCGGCATCGGCGGTGGTCATATCTGGAAAAAGCGGCAACGAACAGATGCGTTCGCTGTTCCATTCGGTATTCGGTAACGACAGCGTGGGAAAACGCTCGTGATAATATTTTTGCGTGTGAGCGGCGCGGAAATGTAACCCGGTGCCAATGCCTTTTTCTTTTAACGCTTCCATCAACGCATCGCGGCTGATACCACAACGTTGTTCATCGACACGAATAATAAACAGATGCCAGGCGTGAACGTGCGGCCATGCGGGAAGGCTTAAAGTCTGGAACGGGAGAGCTGCCAGTGCTTGCTGATATTGCAGGGCAATTTCCCGACGACGGGTGTTGAGTTGCTCTAATTTGGCTAACTGTGTCAGGGCAATTGCGGCGTTAATATCGGTCAGATTGTACTTATAGCCCGGCGTTAATACTTCTGCCTGCGGTGCGCGGCCCCAGGTTTGCCTGTCATATGCATCGACACCCAGACCGTGAAATTTCAGCATCCGTAGCTGGCGGGCGAGGTTTTCATTATCAGTAACAATCAGGCCGCCTTCTGCACAGGTAATATTTTTGATGGCGTGAAACGAAAAAATAGCAGTACCTTTCGCACCAATATGTCGGCCTTTGTAATACGTACCGACGGCATGGGCGGCATCTTCAATAACCGCGATACCGTAACGTTCGCCAATGGCGCGAATGGCGTCAATATCTGCTGGCGCACCGGCATAATGCACTGGAATGATGGCTTTGGTACGCGGCGTAATGGCTGCTTCGATCGCTTCAGGCGTGACCATCAGCATATCGCGATCGACATCTACCATTACCGGCGTAGCGCCCAACAAAGAAATCATATTGAGGGTTGATACCCAGGTCAGAGAAGGCGTGATCACTTCATCGCCAGCACCTATCTCCAGCGCCATCAGCGTGATATGCATTCCGGCTGTGGCTGAACTGACCGCGATGGCATGTTGATTTCCCGTCAACTGGCAAAAGGCTTGTTCAAGCGCCTGATTCTTCGGACCTGTGGTGATCCATCCAGATTCGAGAACATCTTTAACTGCAGAGAGTTCTTCCACACCCATTGCCGGACGTGAAAAGGGCAAAAAATCTGACATTATTAATTATTCCTTCGGCCATTGAATACTTTTCCCATCTATTCACTAATATTTGTTATAGGGAGCGTTATATGTATTTTGCCATTTGGAGTAAAATTCTAAGGGTAGAATATTAATTTAACCTTAAGGAACTAATATAGTACTTAAATATTATTTTTTCGTTTTTTTATCTTTTTCGGGCTTTTCATTTGACAAAATTTAAGGCATTTTGCGTGCATCGTAATGTTTTAATACTATCCCCAGCCCCTATTTTCCGATGAAAATGTTATTTTTTTCACGGTCATTTAGCTGGCTACGCGTGTCTATAGGTGGAGCTTAAGTGTTAGCTTTTTGTCGGACTTCGATGAAGTCTAAAAAATATATCTTCATTTTACTGGTGCTTGCTGTAATTGCCGGGTTGGGTAGTCATGCTGCCTGGAGTAGCAATGGGTTACCACGAATCGACAATAAAACGTTGGCCAGGCTGGCGCAGCAGCATCCGGTGGTGGTTCTGTTTCGCCATGGAGAACGCTGCGATCGTTCCTCCAATCAATGCTTGTCAGACAAAACAGGTATTACGGTAAATGGCTCTCAGGATGCGCGTGAACTGGGCAAAGCCTTCAGCGCAGATATCCCTGATTTCGATCTTTATTCCAGTAATACCGTTCGGACTATTCAGTCGGCAACCTGGTTTTCTGCGGGCAAAAAACTGACGGTAGATAAACGACTGTTACAATGTGGTAATGAGATTTATAGCGCAATTAAAGACTTACAAAGTAAAGCGCCTGATAAAAATATTGTTATCTTCACCCACAACCACTGTCTGACGTATATCGCGAAAGATAAACGTAACGTGACATTTAAACCAGATTATCTGGATGGACTGGTGATGCATGTGGAAAACGGTAAAGTTTTACTGGATGGGGAATTTGTCAATCACTGATCTTTGAATCTGACAGCCAGTAATGGCTGTCATCACTATCACAGAAGACCCTTCAAACGTAATGTTTTCTGGGTAGCGACATTTAAATCGTATTGCGCCAGATCTTCTGGTTTTACCCACGCGTATTCCTGAAACTCTTCGTTTATTTTCACTTCACGATTGGCAGAAACGCAGTCAAAGATCAGGTAAATCATATAAATCTCTTCCTTACGACCATCTGCATACGTCTTAGTACGAATGTCATCGCTGAAAGTCCACGGAGTTATGCCAGTAAGAATCAGTTGCCCGCCTAACTCTTCTCTGATTTCACGGCGTAATGCTTCTTCAATACGTTCGCCAGGTTCCACGCCACCACCCGAAAGCGCCCATTGACCCGGGAAAACGCCGCGATCGTCAGCCATTTTGCATAGCAGATAAGCACCATCATTTTGAATCAAAGGGCAAACAATAGTCCGTTGTCGCACAGGGATGTTCCTTATAATCGAAAATAAACTAAGAGAATACGGCAACTCAGAAATATGCGAAAGTGACATTAGTCTCTTTTGCGATGATAACTGCGCTGATTATTATTTTGGTTTATAACGTAAATCATGTTTATTTTTTCGGCGTTAAATTATTAAAGACGTATTTAGTTACAATAAGTTAGCAGATCGCTTTTTTCACGCATTGAATCCTCTGCGTCAGGCAGTACAATCCCGCAGCTTTGGGGAATGTTGATTATCTTCTTGCGGAAAAAGGTAAAAATGAAAAAATTTGCGCTACCAGTTCTGGCTGGAATGCTGTTGGTTTCTGCATCGGCAAATGCGATAAGCATCAGCGGCCAGGCAGGTAAGGAATACACCAATATTGGCGTCGGTTTCGGGACCGAGTCTACGGGACTGGCGTTAAGCGGTAACTGGACACATAACGACGACGACGGTGATGTCGCGGGCGTGGGGCTGGGCCTGAATCTTCCTCTGGGGCCGTTAATGGCAACTGTAGGTGGGAAAGGTGTTTATACCAACCCGAATTACGGCGATGAAGGTTACGCGGCAGCAGTCGGTGGTGGTTTGCAGTGGCAAATTGGCGACAGCTTCCGTCTGTTTGGCGAGTATTATTACTCTCCGGATTCGCTCTCCAGCGGTATTCAAAGTTATGAAGAAGCGAATGCTGGCGCGCGTTATACCATTATGCGTCCAGTCAGTATTGAGGCAGGCTACCGTTATCTGAACCTGTCGGGGAAAGACGGCAATCGCGATAATGCCGTGGCCGACGGCCCTTATGTCGGGGTTAACGCCAGCTTCTGATACCTTCCGGCGCGGCGTTCTGTCGCGCCATTCAGTTTCTTACTACGCCTTATCTCCCTTTGCGTTATAGTGATTCGATAACAAAAGCAGGAGATAACCATGTTAAAAGTGGAAATGCTATCCACCGGGGATGAGGTGTTACACGGGCAAATCGTTGACACGAATGCAGCCTGGCTGGCCGACTTTTTCTTTCATCAGGGCTTGCCGCTATCTCGCCGTAATACGGTGGGCGATAACCTTGAAGATTTAGTCACCATTCTTCGTGAGCGCAGTCAGCACGCCGATGTGCTGATCGTCAACGGCGGACTGGGGCCAACCAGCGATGATTTAAGCGCGCTCGCTGCTGCGACAGCAAAAGGTGAAGGTCTGGTGCTACATGAAGCCTGGCTTAAAGAGATGGAACATTATTTCCGCGAACGTGGTCGCGTGATGGCGCCGAGCAACCGTAAACAGGCAGAATTGCCAGCGAGTGCCGAGTTCATCAATAACCCCGTAGGCACCGCCTGTGGTTTTGCCGTGCAGCTTAATCGTTGCCTGATGTTCTTTACCCCCGGCGTACCGTCAGAATTTAAGGTGATGGTCGAGCACGAAATCCTGCCGCGCCTGCGCGAGCGTTTTTCTTTACCGCAGCCGCCGGTTTGTCTGCGTTTGACTACCTTTGGTCGTTCGGAAAGCGATCTGGCACAAAGCCTGGACACTCTACAACTGCCGCTTGGCGTAACAATGGGCTATCGCTCCTCAATGCCGATCATCGAACTGAAACTTACTGGACCGGCAAGCGAGCAACAGGCGATGGAAAAACTGTGGCTGGACGTTAAACGTGTTGCCGGACAGAGCGTGATTTTCGAAGGCACCGAAGGACTGCCCGCGCAGATCAGTCGCGAATTGCAAAACCGCCAGTTCAGCCTGACGTTGAGCGAGCAATTCACCGGTGGTTTATTGGCTTTGCAACTTTCTCGCGCAGGTGCTCCATTGCTGGCGTGTGAAGTGGTTCCTTCACAGGAAGAAACCCTGGCACAAACCGCGCACTGGATCACAGAGCGGCGGGCCAACCATTTTGCCGGGCTGGCACTGGCTGTTTCAGGTTTCGAGAACGAACATCTCAACTTTGCGCTAGCCACGCCGGACGGCACTTATGCTCTGCGCGTACATTTCAGCGCCACGCGTTACAGTCTGGCTATTCGTCAGGAAGTGTGTGCAATGATGGCGCTTAATATGCTGCGCCGTTGGCTGAACGGTCAGGACATCGCCAGCGAGCATGGCTGGATTGAGGTTGTTGAGTCCATGACCTTATCCGTCTGATTCAGTCACGCTGTGCCGGTTTACTGCACCGGCACATTCCCCCTCCGGCAAAATTTGTCCAACCTGTTGTACTCAATAAGAAAAAATCCGTGCGCTGATTCACAAATTTGTGCGTAATTTCTCCAGTCCGCTGGACGAGAAACGGGATTTGATGCGCTTCACAATTTTACTCACCCTGAGCGACGAGACTGATTCCAGTATCTAAGACTGGAGTCCAGTATGTTGGAATCAAGCAAAGTTCCCGCCCTGACACGGGCTATTGATATTCTCAATTTGATTGCCCGCATTGGCCCCTGTAATGCTGCGACGATCATTGACACATTGGGGATCCCTAAAAGCACGGCCTATCTGCTGCTTAACGAACTTAAACGCCAGCGTTTTCTTAGCCTTGATCACCAGGAAAATTTTTGTTTGTGGACCAAGCTGGTGGAGCTTTCCGCTCATGCGTTAAGCAAGATGGATCTCAGGGAGCTGGCGCGACCACGCCTGACGCAACTGATGGATACCACTGGGCTGTTATGCCACCTTGGGATCATCGATAACGGTAGTGCTTATTACATTCTGAAAGTGGAGTCTTCAGCCACCATCAGTGTGCGTTCCCATGAAGGGAAAAGCCTTTCGCTTTATCGTTCCGGCATCGGGAAATGCCTTCTTGCCTGGCAACCAGCCGCTGTCCAGCAAAGCATTATCGAAGGACTGGTCTGGGAAAAGGCGACACCTACCACAATGACTCATCCACAACTGCTCCACGAGGAACTGGCGCGTATTCGCCGTCAGGGCTGGAGCTATGACAACTGCGAAGATTACGCCGATGTTCGTTGCGTCGCCGCTCCGGTGTTTAACGCCAATAACGAACTTACCGCCGCGATCTCGGTGGTCGGTACTCGCTTACAAATCAACGAAGAATACCGTGACTATCTGGCGGGCAAAGCCATTGCCTGCGCCAGGGATATTTCACGTCTGTTGGGATGGAAAAGTCCCTTTGACTTACAGGCCTCATAACAATGGAGAACATCATGACCCTACCAAAAATCAAACAGGTTCGCGCCTGGTTTACTGGCGGTGCGACAGCAGAAAAAGGCGCTGGCGGAGGTGATTATCACGACCAGGGGGCGAATCACTGGATAGACGATCATATTGCCACCCCGATGAGTAAATACCGCGATTACGAGCAGTCACGCCAGTCATTTGGCATTAACGTTCTTGGCACGTTGGTTGTTGAAGTCGAAGCAGAAAACGGCCAGACCGGATTCGCTGTTTCGACAGCCGGTGAAATGGGCTGTTTTATCGTCGAAAAACACCTTAACCGTTTCATTGAGGGTAAATGTGTCAGTGATATCAAACTGATCCACGATCAAATGCTCAATGCCACCCTGTATTACTCCGGTTCTGGTGGCCTGGTGATGAACACGATTTCCTGTGTCGATCTGGCACTGTGGGACCTGTTCGGCAAAGTGGTTGGGCTTCCGGTTTACAAACTGTTAGGTGGCGCAGTCCGTGATGAAATCCAGTTCTACGCCACTGGCGCACGTCCGGATCTGGCAAAAGAGATGGGATTTATCGGTGGCAAAATGCCGACGCACTGGGGGCCACATGATGGCGATGCGGGGATCCGCAAAGATGCCGCTATGGTCGCGGATATGCGTAAGAAATGTGGTGAAGATTTCTGGTTAATGCTCGACTGCTGGATGAGCCAGGACGTGAACTATGCCACCAAACTAGCCCACGCTTGTGCTCCCTATAACCTGAAATGGATCGAAGAGTGCCTGCCGCCACAACAGTATGAAGGTTATCGCGAACTAAAACGCAACGCGCCAGCGGGAATGATGGTCACCAGTGGTGAGCACCACGGCACACTGCAATCTTTTCGTACGCTTTCAGAAACCGGTATCGACATCATGCAGCCGGATGTGGGCTGGTGTGGTGGCTTAACCACGCTGGTGGAAATTGCCGCAATTGCCAAATCACGCGGACAGCTAGTGGTGCCGCACGGTTCGTCTGTTTACTCCCACCATGCGGTAATCACCTTCACTAATACCCCATTTAGCGAATTCCTGATGACCAGTCCGGATTGTTCAACGATGCGTCCGCAGTTTGACCCCATTCTGCTCAATGAGCCGGTTCCGGTGAATGGTCGTATTCACAAATCAGTACTTGATAAACCTGGTTTCGGCGTCGAACTCAATCGTGACTGCAATCTGAAACGCCCTTACAGCCACTAATCACTCAGGGCGTTGCCGTGATAACGGCAACGCTCACATGTTCTAAGGAGCTTCTTATGAGCACCGCTTTGCTTGACGCCGTGGTGAAGAAAAACCGCGCGCGTTTGATCCCGTTTATGTTGGCACTGTATGTGCTGGCGTTTCTCGATCGTTCGAATATTGGTTTTGCCAAACAGACCTACCAGATTGATACCGGGCTGAGTAATGAAGCTTATGCGCTGGGGGCGGGTATTTTCTTTGTGGTTTACGCGTTTCTAGGTGTACCGGCGAATCTGTTGATGCGCAAACTGGGGGCCAGAACTTGGATTGGTACGACGACACTACTATGGGGATTTCTTTCGGCGGCAATGGCATGGGCCGATACTGAAGCGAAATTTCTGATCGTTCGCACTCTGCTTGGCGCAGCGGAAGCCGGATTCTTCCCCGGTATGATTTATCTCACCTCGCAATGGTTTCCGCAGCGTAATCGCGCCAGCATTATGGGGCTGTTCTATATGGGCGCACCGCTGGCATTAACGCTGGGATCACCGCTTTCCGGCGCGCTGCTGGAGATGCATGGATTTATGGGGCATCCCGGCTGGTTCTGGATGTTTGTGATTGAAGGATTGTTGGCAGTCGGCGCTGGGGTATTCACATTCTTTTGGCTTGATGACACACCGGAGCAGGCACGATTTCTGAGTAAAGAAGAAAAAACGTTGCTTATCAATCAACTGGCTAGTGAAGAGCAACAGAAAGTGACTTCTCGACTGAGCGATGCACTGCGTAATGGGCGAGTCTGGCAACTGGCGATTATCTACCTGACCATTCAGGTGGCGGTTTACGGATTAATTTTCTTCCTGCCGACCCAGGTTGCTGCATTGCTGGGGACAAAAGTGGGCTTTACGGCCTCTGTGGTCACCGCTATTCCGTGGGTTGCGGCATTGTTTGGGACCTGGCTTATTCCGCGCTATTCCGATAAAACCGGCGAACGGCGCAATGTCGCGGCGCTGACATTGCTGGCCGCGGGCATTGGTATTGGCCTTTCCGGGCTACTTTCGCCAGTACTGGCAATCGTTGCGCTATGTGTTGCAGCAATAGGGTTTATTGCCGTGCAGCCGGTGTTCTGGACTATGCCGACACAACTGCTTTCTGGTACGGCGCTGGCGGCGGGGATTGGTTTTGTTAACCTGTTTGGCGCAGTGGGCGGATTTATCGCCCCGATCCTGCGCGTAAGAGCAGAAACCTTGTTTGCCAGCGATGCGGCAGGATTGCTGACGCTGGCTGCGGTGGCGGTCGTCGGCTCGCTGATTATTTTCACTCTACGTGTAAGTCGCTCAGTTGTGCAGACTAACGTGGCACATCACTAATAGGTTAAGGAATATGATGAACGCATTATTAACCAATCCCTTCAAAGAACGCTTACGCAAAGGTGAAGTGCAAATTGGTCTATGGTTAAGCTCAACGACTGCCTATATGGCAGAAATCGCCGCTACTTCCGGTTATGACTGGTTGCTGATTGACGGAGAGCACGCGCCAAATACCATTCAGGATCTTTATCACCAGTTACAGGCGATAGCGCCCTATGCCAGCCAACCCGTGATCCGCCCGGTGGAGGGGAGTAAGTCGCTGATTAAACAAGTACTGGATATTGGCGCTCAAACCCTACTGATCCCGATGGTCGATACTGCCGAACAGGCACGTCAGGTGGTGTCTGCTACCCGATATCCACCCTACGGTGAGCGTGGTGTCGGGGCCAGCGTGGCTCGTGCTGCGCGCTGGGGACGCATTGAGAACTACATGGCGCAAGTCAACGACTCGCTTTGTCTGTTGGTGCAGGTGGAAAGTAAAACGGCACTGGATAACCTGGACGAAATCCTCGAAGTCGAGGGGATTGATGGCGTATTTATTGGGCCTGCGGATCTCTCAGCGTCGTTGGGGTATCCGGATAACGCCGGCCACCCGGAAGTACAGCGTATTATTGAAGCAAGCATTCGCCGGATCCGCGCTGCGGGTAAAGCGGCTGGTTTTCTGGCTGTGGCTCCTGATATGGCGCAGCAATGCCTGGCGTGGGGAGCGAACTTTGTCGCTGTTGGCGTTGACACGATGCTCTATAGCGATGCCCTGGATCAACGACTGGCGATATTTAAATCAGGCAAAAATGGGCCACGCATAAAAGGTAGTTATTGATATCAAAGGCCCATAGGGATTACCTGTGGGCCGGTATGTTAGTTAGTGGTTTTTCGCTGTCAGATCGGCTTCGTTTAGCTGGGTAGTTGCGAGTACCAGGTCACGATCGATGCCCTGTTCCAGCATTCGCAAGGCAATTTTAATGGCTTGTTCATGCATGCCTTCCTGCAAACCTTCTAATTTACCCTCCTGCCAGCCAATCTGGTGTCCTTCCTGCCGCAGCCGTTCAGCAATAGTCATTAATCTCTCCTTTTGTAGTGGTGAACGTTCGGCAATTTCCTCAATAAAGCGGGTGAAACGGGAGGTATCGCCGCATTGCAGTAGATAATTAAACAGCGTTTGCACCTGGCTGTCATTAGTGAAGCCCCTAACCAAAAGCGTGGTGATCCTGTCGACCAGACCGATTAAATCGCGCTCGCGAATATGCTTTTGAATCAGTTCCAGCAGAGCTATACGCCGATGTTGCATGATCTCATCGTCAGGTACGATGGTGATATCCACCAACGGAAAAGCTTCGGTGTACAACTGCCGGGCAAGCTGCGGGTCGTCAAATTCATCCAGCCAGTTAAGTGAATATGGGTAGGGTGAAGTTTCGCCATGATAAAACAGCATTGGCACTACCAGAGGGACTCTGTCATAGCCTTTGTCCAGATGGCGCTGCATGACGGCAGTGGCATAACGCATCAGTCGGAAGGCCATGTTTTTTTCCGCAGTACTCTGATGCTCAATCACGCAGTAGATATAACCTTCGCCGTCGGTGGTTTCTACCGACCACAAAACATCCGAGTAGTAAGCGCGTAAACTTTTTTCAATAAAACTGGTGGGTTCCAGGCGTAAGGTTTGCAGGTTGCAAAGCTTACGTAGCGGTTCCGGCAGGTGTATTTCCAGAAAATCCCGTGCGGTTTCGGGCGAGAACATAAACGTTTTAAACACCGCATCATGCGGGGAGGAGGTTGTTGATTCGGTCATGGTTGTCCGTCACCTGATATTTATGATGACGTGACATTACGGTTATCCCAGGCCTTTGACATCTGCCAGTTTCAGCCTTTGCGAGACGTTTTCAGAGGAATTTTCACTGCGTTGCAACGCATACATTGGGCACGGAATCGTGTACGCAAAAATGCCCGGTAACCACATGCTTACCGGGCATCAGAAAGGAGTTTAAGCCAGCGCCTGGGCCAGCAGCGTAATCGGATGTTCGCAGCGAAGACTTGTGGACATCTCAATCTGCCATTTACAGGTTTCGCAGTCGGTGACCACCAGATCTGCGCCGCTCTCTTCTATCTGGCGGAACAGTGGTGCGCCGATGGCTTGTGAGGTGGGGTAGTTCTCTTTTTTGAAACCGTAAGTACCCGCAATACCGCAGCATTGGGAATCCAGCACCGTTAACTCAAGCCCCGGGATTTTACGCAACAGCTCCAGGGTGTAGAGCGTCCAGCCCATTTTTTCCATATGGCACGGAGTGTGATAAACCACTTTCAGCGGCAGCGGTTTCAGCGGTAACGTTTTGCCTTCGTCCAGCTTGCGCCACAGCCAGCGGGTTGCCAGTTCGATATGATCGCGCAAGCCTTTGTTGTCGACATTCAGCACTTCCGGGTATTCGTCGCGCAGGGCAAATGTACAGGTTGAGGAGGTGGCAATCACCGGAATGCCTTTTACTCCCACAGCTTCGCGGATCGACTCTACATTCGTAATTGCCTGTTTGCGTGCTTTATCGGTAAAACCGTTGGCGATCAGCGGTACGCCGCAGCATTTTTCTTTGCTGAGCAGTTGCACGCCGGTGCCCATCGCGTTGAGCACTTTAATTAAATCTTTACCTAACTGCGGATGGTTGTAGTTAACGAAGCAGCCGTGAAAGAAAGCGACCTGGTCTTTATATTGCGCTTGCTGGGCTGCCACGCTGCGATACCAGCGACGAAATGTACCGAAGGAGTATTTCGGTAGCGTGCGGCGATGATCGATTTTTAACGCCGCATCAAGCAGTTGCCGCACTGGTTTCAGCGAGGTAGCGGTATTGACGATTGGTGCGAACGGCGTGGAAACGCTGCCCATCAGGTCGGTATGGCTTAAAACGAAGTTACGCAGCGACGGGCGCGTGGTGTCATATTTCGCCCGCGCGCGCTGGATAATATCGCCAATCTTCACATCGGACGGGCAGGCGACTTCACAACGTTTGCAGTTGATGCAATATTTCAGCGCCTCGTCATACAGTGCGCCATCTTTCAGACGCAGACGCTCGCCATCCGGCCCGGCTTGTTTTGGCCCTGGATAGCTCGGATTCACCCGGCTCACCGGGCAGGCGGTGGTGCAGACGGTACACTTAATGCAGTTTTCGAAGCTGGTATCGTTCATTATTGGCCTCCTGCGCGTTGGGCAATCTGTTGAGCGGCATGTAAAGCACTGACGGCACAAACGCCGCCGCCGCATCCCTGGGCGATGGGATCAAATCCGCCCAGCACCGAACCGATGGCAAACAGGTTCTCTACTGTTTGACCAGCCTGTGACGGGCGTAGCGCCTCGTCAGTGGTCACGCCGAACTGTTGCCACGGTTGCGCAGCAAAAAAGTCACTTCTATACCACTCACCCCGCGTGGCGGTTTGCAGTACATCAAGGCCGAGAATCGGCTCACGAATGCCGTCGCGTTCTGCTACCAGCCCGCCGCTAAAGAAACTGCCACTCGCAAGCACCGCAAAGTGTGGACGCAGTGGGATATCGGCGTGATTGCGGGTCCAGATTTCGCTCACCACGCCGTTTTTGCAGGTCACTTTTTTCACTTCATCGCCCGGCATCCACACGCCGCCCTGGCGCACAAACTGGCGCTGTAACTGGTTTTGCAGACGAATACCCAGCACGGAAGGCGGCAGCGTTGGCAAAAGCATAAGTGAACAAGGTAGTTTTTCATTCAGCCAACGCCACAGTTTGTCATCGGCCAGGCCGAAGCAGGCGGGCATCAGGATCATTTCACAGGTATTGGCGACAGGGATTAGCGCATCAATTAACAGCGGCCAGTTTTCTTCGTTATCAAGGAAACGGGCGATATTCACCGCGCGAAACTCGGTGGCGTTATTGCGTAGCACATCCAGTTCCGGCAGTTCAATTTCAGCAGTTTCAACCGAAAGATCCAGTTCGCGCAACGAAGCCGCCGCAAGATGCGCCTGGAAATCCATCAGCCCGCTAATCCCCACTACACATATCTTCTTCGCGGGTAGCGGCCAGACGGGAACTTCTGGCGAACTTAACCAGGTCGAACGCAAAGTGCCGAGCGGGGTAACGCGCTGATGGGTCAGTTCCACGCTGCCCTGCAATTGCGCGCCACTTTCCGCAATTAATGCTTGCGCCTGACAAGCGAGATCCAGTACGCGTTGTGGGCCGAGAAGACTGTAAGGGTGGGCAGGTGCCTGATGACACAAAGACTCCAGCCCTGCATGAATGTCTGCCACCGGTTGACCATCTGGCAGATGGCTCAGCAAATCCAGCGAACCGGACGAGAAATGCAGCGCGCTTTGACCACGAGTGACAATGGCACAGCGCAGGCCGTGTTTTTGCAGTTGCAGGCCACAGAGTAATCCGGCGAGGCCGCCGCCCATAATGACAGTATCAAAGCGCATCTTTCTGCTCCTTCTCCAGACCACACAGTCCCTGATAAACCCAGCGGGTAAATTCGCTTTCGCGCAGTGCATCCCCCCAGGCAATGGGTTGCACGCCTTTCCAGCGTTCGTTAAGGAAGGTGGAAAGTTGTTCGATAGATTGCGCGGAGGTGGTGACGTTAAAGCGTTGCAACAATCCAGCTGCCCGGCAGGCGCAGAGCTCGCCCTGGCAAGTCCCCATCCCCACACGGGTGCGGCGACGTAAATCCAGCAGGCTGTTGACGTTTAAATTTTCTACTGCGTACTGAACTTCGCCAGCGGTAACGGCTTCACACTCACAAACCAGGCTGCGGTGCAAACGGCCTTCACTTAACCAGGCGGGTGTGCGATCGCCATGACGATAAACCGCAGAACCGCGCAGCGGGGCAGGCAGGGAGATGACTTTACGCAAGGTGACTTCAGCGGGCTCCTGTGAACCAGGAAGTGCCAGATCGGCGGTCGTACAGGGGCGCGTGTTGTCCAGCTTGCGGCAGACGGCATCCGTAGCCCATTCCGCCATCAGACGATAGGTCATCAGTTTGCCGCCGGTGATGGTGATAAATCCGTCCAGGCCATCGCGTTCGGCATGGTCGAGCAGCACGATGCCACGACTGACGTTACGGCCGCTTGGGTCGTCATCGCTGGCAACCAACGGGCGCACGCCAGAGTAGGCCCGCAAAATGCGCGTTTTCGCCATAACGGGGGCCAGTTTTTCCCCTTCACGCAGCAGAATATCCACTTCTTCTGCCGTCACTCGGTTGTCGTCTATCTCATCGTAATTAATGCGTAAAGAGGTGGTGCCAATCAGCGAAATGGTATCGCCAGGCACCAGAATATCGGCGTCGGAAGGTTTACGGCAGCGGTTGATCACATGCTGATTAATGCGGTGGTCCATGATCAGCAGCGATCCTTTCGCCGGGAACATGCGAATGCGCAGATCGGCATATTCGGCAATGTGTTGCCCCCAGATCCCGGCGGCATTAACTACGACAGGCGCATGAAGTGCCTGAGTTTCGCCGGTGAGATGATTACGTACACGAACACCGCACACCGTCGCGCCTTCACGAATTAGTCCCGTGACTTCATGAGCGGTAAGGATAACGGCACCATGTTCTTTTGCATCGAGCATGTTCGCTGCGGTCAGCCGGAATGGGTCAACGGTGCCATCCGGAACTTTTACCGCGCCAATCAGTGCCGGGTTAACGGCAGGTTCGATAATGCGTGCTTGCTGCGGATCAATGGCTTCAGCACTGATTCCAGCCTCTTCGCAAGCACGAATAAAAGTGGCCTGGAAGGAGAGATCATCTTCCGGCAGGGTGATAAACAGGCCGTTGGTTGGTTCGACACAGTGACGCGCAATGCGTTTTAAAATCTGGTTTTCACTAATACATTCGCGGGCCGATTCCGCATCGGTAACCGCATAGCGTGCGCCGCTGTGCAGCAGACCGTGGTTACGCCCGGTGGCTCCCGTTGCGATGTCGTGGCGTTCAACCAAAATCACTTTCAGCCCGCGCAGGGCACAGTCGCGGGCAATCCCGGCTCCCGTTGCGCCGCCGCCAATGATAATCACGTCACTTGTTTGCGAATCGCGAGTTTTCATTGTTATCCCTCAAAAGTTCGTTTTGTCTCATTTAGCCACAGAAAAAACATACATTGTTTGATTTCGCGCATAATCGCTCATAATTCGAAAGTGAAACGTGATTTCATGCGTCATTTTGAACATTTTGTAAATCTTATTTAATAATGTGTGCGGTAATTCACATTCATGGAATGAATGATTAATTAACATCGCGGCAACTCAAGAAACGGCAGGTTCTTCCATTGAATCAGGCTGTTAATCATAAATAAGACCACGGCCACGGAGGCTATAAATGTTGAGTATTTTTAAACCAGCGCCACACAAGGCGCGCTTACCTGCTGCGGAGATCGACCCGACTTACCGTCGATTACGCTGGCAAATTTTCCTGGGGATATTCTTTGGTTATGCCGCTTACTATTTGGTTCGTAAGAACTTTGCTCTCGCGATGCCCTACCTGGTGGAGCAGGGGTTTTCACGTGGCGATTTAGGTTTTGCCCTTTCAGGGATCTCAATTGCCTATGGATTTTCGAAATTCATCATGGGGTCGGTGTCGGACCGCTCGAATCCGCGCGTTTTCCTGCCAGCAGGTCTGATTCTTGCTGCGGCAGTTATGCTTTTTATGGGCTTTGTTCCGTGGGCGACATCGAGCATTGCGGTGATGTTTGTGCTGCTGTTCCTCTGCGGTTGGTTCCAGGGGATGGGATGGCCGCCGTGCGGTCGTACTATGGTGCACTGGTGGTCGCAGAAAGAACGTGGCGGCATTGTGTCGGTGTGGAACTGTGCGCATAACGTCGGTGGTGGTATTCCGCCGCTGTTGTTCCTGCTGGGGATGGCCTGGTTCAATGACTGGCACGCGGCGCTTTATATGCCGGCTTTCTGTGCCATTCTGGTGGCTCTGTTCGCCTTTGCGATGATGCGCGATACCCCGCAATCATGTGGCCTGCCGCCGATCGAAGAGTACAAAAATGATTACCCGGACGACTATAACGAAAAAGCGGAACAGGAACTGACCGCGAAACAGATCTTCATGCAGTACGTGCTGCCGAACAAACTGCTGTGGTACATCGCCATCGCCAACGTGTTCGTCTATCTGCTGCGCTACGGTATCCTCGACTGGTCACCGACTTACCTGAAAGAGGTGAAACACTTCGCGCTGGATAAATCCTCCTGGGCCTACTTCTTCTATGAGTATGCGGGTATTCCGGGCACCCTGCTGTGCGGCTGGATGTCGGACAAAGTCTTCCGCGGTAACCGTGGGGCAACCGGCGTCTTCTTTATGACACTGGTGACCATCGCCACCATCGTTTACTGGATGAACCCGGCAGGCAACCCAACCGTCGATATGATTTGTATGATTGTTATCGGCTTCCTGATCTACGGCCCAGTCATGCTGATTGGTCTGCACGCGCTGGAACTGGCGCCGAAGAAAGCGGCAGGTACGGCGGCGGGCTTTACCGGACTGTTTGGTTACCTTGGTGGTTCCGTAGCGGCAAGCGCGATTGTCGGCTACACCGTTGACTACTTTGGCTGGGATGGCGGCTTCATGGTGATGATTGGCGGCAGCATCCTGGCAGTTATCTTGTTAATTGTCGTAATGATTGGCGAAAAACGTCGCCATCAGGAATTACAGCAAAAACGCAACGGAGGCTAATGGCATGAAATTGACGCTGAAAAACCTTAGCATGGCTATCATGATGAGTGGAATGATCATGGGAAGCAGTGCAATGGCGGCGGATAACAGTGAGAAAATAGTGATTGCCCATCGCGGTGCCAGTGGTTATTTGCCGGAGCATACGCTGCCTGCAAAGGCGATGGCGTATGCGCAGGGGGCCGATTATCTTGAACAGGATTTGGTGATGACGAAGGATGACCATCTGGTCGTTCTGCATGACCACTATCTTGACCGGGTAACCGATGTCGCCGATCGTTTCCCGGACAGGGCGCGCAAAGATGGCCGTTACTACGCGATAGATTTTACACTGGATGAAATTAAGTCTTTAAAATTCACTGAAGGCTTCGATATTGAAAACGGTAAAAAAGTACAGACTTTCCCCGGACGTTTCCCGATGGGTAAATCTGACTTCCGGGTGCACACTTTCGAAGAGGAAATTGAATTTGTTCAGGGGCTAAACCATTCGACCGGGAAAAATATTGGTATCTATCCAGAGATTAAAGCGCCGTGGTTCCATCATCAGGAAGGGAAGGATATTGCGGCAAAAACCCTGGAAGTGCTGAAGAAATATGGCTACACCGGTAAGGATGATAAGGTTTATCTGCAATGCTTTGATGCTGATGAACTGAAGCGTATTAAGAATGAGCTGGAACCCAAAATGGGTATGGACCTCAACCTGGTACAGCTGATTGCCTATACCGACTGGAACGAAACTCAGCAGAAACAACCGGACGGAACCTGGGTTAATTACAGTTACGACTGGATGTTTAAGCCAGGTGCCATGAAACAGGTGGCGGAATACGCTGATGGTATTGGCCCGGATTACCATATGGTGATTGATGAGACATCGCAGCCGGGTAATATCAAGCTTACCGGAATGGTAAAAGATGCACAGCAGAATAAGCTGGTGGTGCATCCTTATACCGTGCGGGCCGACAAGCTACCGGAATATGCCACCGATGTGAATCAGTTGTATGACATTCTGTACAATAAAGCCGGTGTTAATGGGTTATTTACCGACTTCCCTGACAAGGCGGTAAAATTCCTCAACAAAGAGTAAATTCAGTGTCGGATGGCACTTATGTGCCATCCGATACCACTCTTCATCCACACCCCTACACATAGTGGGCATAGTTAATTCTTCAATAAAATCTGTTGGTTATCCTTACTTGCTGTTATTTAGCGCGGGATGACTTGTTTCCGGCAAAAGAAACCCATTAATAAACACTTTTTATTAAGTTTTTCTTAAGGTGAACACCTATAGTCGTTGTCGTTAACAATAACAACAGGCGACAGGGTATGGTTGTTTCAGCAAAACTCGATGAATTTAATCACTGGTGGGCAACGGAAGGTGACTGGGTTGAAGAGCCTAATTTCCGCCGCAATGGCATGAGTGGGGTGCAATGCGTTGAACGAGACGGGCAAAAAATTTACGTGAAGCGCATGACTCAGCACCTGTTTCATTCCCTCCGCTATCCGTTTGGTCGCCCGACGATTGTGCGCGAGGTTGCGGTGATAAAAGATCTGGAACGCGCTGGCGTGATTGTGCCGAAAATCGTTTTTGGTGAAGCCGTGAAAATTGATGGCGAATGGCGTGCGTTGCTGGTGACAGAAGATATGGCGGGGTTTGTCAGCATTGCTGACTGGTATGCGCAACATGCAATTACGCCTTTTGCTGATGATGTTCGCGAAGGGATGCTAAAAGCGGTAGCGCTGGCGTTTAAGAAAATGCATAGCGTTAATCGGCAGCATGGTTGCTGTTATGTTCGCCATATCTATGTGAAAACGGAAGGTAAAGCAGAAGCTGGTTTTCTTGACCTGGAGAAAAGCCGCCGTCGTTTACGGCGCCATAAAGCGATCAATCATGATTTCCGCCAACTGGAAAAATATCTGGAGCCGATTCCCAAAGCCGACTGGGAACAGGTGAAAGCGTATTACTACGCCATGTAATCGTCGTAGGCCAGATAAGACGCATCCGCGTCGCATCTGGCACTAGTGCCAGATCACATCTCTATTTCGATATCGCCTTTTGCCCGGCAACAACAGGGCAAAATCTCCCCTGGCTGAATAAAGGCTAACGGTTCGGCAATCCAGTCAACCTGACCTGCAACCAGACGTGTGCGACAGGAGCCGCAGTAGCCTTCGCGACACTGGTACTCAACCGCCACATTATGAGATTCCAGCGCCGCCAGAAGGGAAGGGTGTTCATCCTGGCACAGCAGTTGTGTGCCAGTGATGCGCAAGGTAACGCGGGTCATCAGAGCTGGAAGTTACTCAAATCGTCGGTGTCCACTTCCGAGTCAATTTGACCGACCAGATAAGAACTCACCTCAACTTCCTGTGGGGCAACCTGCACGTTATCCGACACCAGCCAGGTGTTGATCCACGGGATCGGGTTGGAACGCGTCTGGAACGGCAGATCCAAACCAACTGCCTGCATGCGGATGTTGGTGATGTACTCGACGTACTGGCAGAGAATGTCCTTGTTCAGACCAATCATCGAACCGTCACGGAACAGATAATCCGCCCAGTCTTTCTCCTGCTGTGCCGCCTGAACAAACAGCTCATAGCACTCTTGCTTACACTCTTCGGCTATTTCCGCCATTTCCGGGTCATCCGCGCCGCTGCGCAGTAGATTCAGCATATGTTGAGTGCCAGTCAGGTGCAGGGCTTCGTCACGGGCAATCAGGCGAATAATCTTGGCGTTACCTTCCATCAGTTCGCGTTCTGCAAAGGCAAAGGAACAAGCAAAGCTGACGTAGAAACGAATCGCTTCCAGCGCGTTAACGCTCATCAGGCAGAGATAAAGTTTTTTCTTCAGCTCGCGCAGGCTAACGGTTACGGTTTTACCGTTAACAGTGTGGGTGCCTTCGCCCAGCAAATGCCAGTAGCTGGTCATCTCTATCAGTTCATCGTAATAGCGGGAAATGCCTTCTGCGCGTTTCTGGATCTGCTCGTTGGTGACGATATCGTCGAATACAACAGACGGATCGTTAACGATATTACGAATGATATGGGTATAAGAACGAGAGTGAATTGTTTCTGAAAATGCCCAGGTTTCGACCCAGGTCTCCAGTTCCGGGATCGAGATCAGCGGCAGCAGTGCTACGTTCGGACTACGACCCTGAATTGAATCGAGCAACGTCTGGTACTTCAGGTTGCTAATAAAAATGTGCTTTTCGTGTTCAGGCAGCGCCTGATAATCGATACGGTCGCGGGAGACGTCAACTTCTTCCGGACGCCAGAAGAAAGAGAGCTGCTTTTCGATCAGCTTTTCGAAGATTTCATATTTTTGCTGATCGTAGCGGGCCACGTTGACCGGCTGACCAAAGAACATCGGCTCTTTGAGCTGATCATTTTTCGTCTGTGAAAAGGTGGTATATGCCATGAATGTGTCCTGTGGTTTTAATGCCGGATAAGGCATTTTACGCCGCATCCTGTGCCTGATGCGACGCTGGCGCGTCTTGTCAGGCCTACAAATTCGAACCGTAGGCCGGATAAGGGTTACGCCACATCCGGCATCTCAATATCAGATCTTACATGCGCCGCTTTCGCAGCCATCGTCCTGGATTGACGGCACCAGATCGTCCTGCGCATCTTCTGCGCCGTCACGGGTGTTCTGATAATACAGCGTTTTGACCCCGAATTTGTAGGCGGTGAGCAGGTCTTTCAGCAACTGCTGCATCGGCACTTTTCCTGACGGGAAGCGTGACGGATCGTAGTTAGTATTCGCAGAGATCGACTGATCGATAAATTTCTGCATGATACCAACCAGTTGCAGGTAGCCATCGTTACCCGGCATTTCCCACAGCAACTCGTAGGCGTCGTGCAGATGTTCATAGTCCGGCACCACCTGGCGCAGAATACCGTCTTTCGATGCTTTGATGCTAACGTAACCGCGCGGCGGTTCAATACCGTTAGTGGCGTTAGAGATCTGTGAAGACGTCTCGGACGGCATCAGGGCAGAAAGCGTGGAGTTGCGCAGACCGTGCGTTTTGATTGACTCACGCAGTGCTTCCCAGTCGTAATGCAGCGGCTCATTAGCGATGGCATCCAGATCTTTCTTATAGGTATCGATCGGCAGGATCCCTTTCGCGTAAGTGGTTTCGTTAAACCACGGGCACGCGCCTTGCTCTTTCGCCAGCTCGTTAGAGGCTTTCAGCAGATAATACTGAATCGCTTCGAAGGTTTTATGCGTCAGGTTGTTGGCGCTGCCGTCGGAGTAGCGTTTACCGTGCTTCGCCAGATAGTAAGCGAAGTTGATCACACCAATACCCAGCGTACGACGACCCATCGCCCCGCGTTTGGCTGCCGGGATCGGGTAATCCTGATAATCCAGCAGCGCGTCAAGTGCGCGTACCGCCAGAACGGCCAACTCTTCCAGTTCATCCAGGCTGTTAATTGCCCCCAGGTTGAAAGCAGAAAGCGTACACAGCGCGATTTCACCGTTTTCGTCGTTAACGTCATTCAGCGGTTTGGTCGGCAGAGCGATTTCCAGGCACAGGTTAGACTGGCGCACTGGCGCAATAGCCGGATCAAACGGGCTGTGGGTGTTGCAGTGGTCAACGTTCTGAATATAGATACGACCAGTAGACGCACGTTCCTGCATCATCAGTGAGAACAGCTCAACGGCTTTCACACGCTGCTTGCGGATGCTGTCGTCTTTCTCATATTTGGTGTACAGGCGTTCAAACTCTTCCTGATCGGCGAAGAACGCGTCGTACAGCCCCGGTACGTCGGACGGGCTGAACAGGGTGATATCTTCACCTTTCAGCAGGCGGGTATACATCAGTTTGTTGATTTGTACCCCGTAGTCCATATGACGCACGCGGTTGCCTTCTACACCACGGTTGTTTTTCAGCACCAGCAGACTTTCCACTTCCAGATGCCAGATTGGGTAGAACAGCGTTGCCGCACCGCCGCGCACGCCGCCCTGGGAGCAGGATTTTACCGCCGTCTGGAAATGTTTGTAGAACGGGATGCAGCCGGTATGGAACGCTTCACCGCCACGAATCGGGCTACCCAGTGCACGAATACGCCCGGCGTTGATGCCGATCCCCGCACGCTGGGAAACGTATTTCACAATCGCGCTGGAGGTCGCGTTAATGGAATCCAGGCTGTCGCCGCACTCGATCAGCACGCAGGAGCTGAACTGGCGAGTCGGAGTACGCACGCCTGACATGATTGGCGTTGGCAGCGAAATTTTAAATGTGGAAACCGCGTCGTAAAAACGCTTCACGTATTCCAGACGCGTTTCGCGCGGGTAGTTCGAGAACAGGCACGCGGCAACCAGAATATAGAGGAACTGGGCGCTCTCGTAGATTTCGCCGGTCACGCGGTTCTGTACCAGATATTTGCCTTCCAGCTGCTTAACGGCAGCATAAGAGAAGGTCATATCGCGATCGTGAACGATAAACGTGTCCATCTGCTTGAACTCTTCTTCCGTGTAGTCTTCCAGCAGATGATTATCGTATTTGCCCATTTCGACCATTTTCACCACGTGGTCGTACAGCGCAGGCGGCTCAAACTGGCCGTAGGCTTTTTTACGCAGGTGGAAGATCGCCAGGCGCGCGGCGAGATACTGATAATCCGGCGCATCACGGGAGATCAGGTCTGCGGCAGCCTTGATAATAGTTTCGTGGATGTCGGAGGTCTTGATACCGTCATAAAACTGAATATGGGAGCGCAGCTCGACCTGTGAAATCGAAACGTTATGCAGTCCTTCTGCCGCCCAGTCCAGAACGCGATGGATTTTGTCGAGATTGATGCGCTCTGTGCTACCGTCGCGCTTTGTCACCAGCAGATTCTGATTCATGTATGTCGTACCTGTTTTTTCCGCAATAGTTTCACGCCAACTACCTGTAGTAAGGAAAGCTGCAACGAACACTATATATAGGGGGTATGTTTGGGATTCACTGCAAGATAGTGTGAAAACGGCCCTCTTGCAAGTGCATAACTTTGTGGATAACTCAGGAAGGAAAAAGCGACTTCCGCGTACCTTAGGTCAGACAAGGTGTTCGGGAAAGTCAATGGGAAGAGAAAAATTTGTTAAAAATAACCGTTCGGTGATTTCTTGAACGTTCAATTTAAGATAATTATTGATCCAGGTTATTTGTTGCGCTTTTGTCAGGTGTGGTGAAAATTGATGCCATCACAAATTCATATAACGTCGGCACTTAATGTTATGTTTATTATGTGAGCGAATGTAAATGGCTGCGGTTCACGGAACAGGTATTTTTTAATCAACAGATGTGAAATAAAAGTTTGTTATGTTGATTATTCCAGGTAAACAAGAAACGAATTAATCAGTTTAATGTGTTTTAATTATTGTTATTTCATAAATTGGTCAGTGTCAAAAGGAATAATTTATTTCTTTTAGAAGATATTATTTTAGTATATATGTTTTAAATATTTCTTATTTACAATTAATCATTATCTACAATCACAATATGTCTTTTAATGATGGCGTGTTATTTCTCACAGGCTGTCAGATTATGAATAAAAAACGGATTGTTTTTATCAGGAAAGGATATCTACTAATTATTCCAGCCGTCGTTGCTTGCGTGTTTACGCGTGCAAACGCAGCGTCGCAGGTTCTGGCTTCATGTCAGGGTGTTAATGTTACTGCCAGTTGTCGGGCCAGCTATCAAAGCCTTTCAGGTAGTACACAGACCTGGAATGTTGCTGACGGGCAATGGCTTGTTTTTTCCTCTATGGCAAATGATGCCAGTGGAGGCGCGGTATTTTTACAACAAGGTGCTGATTTCACATTATCAGCACAAGGCGGAACAGGGATGACTCTGTTTGAAAATAATGCCGTGAGCGGTGAATATAATAATGGCGGAGCTATCTTTGCAAAAGAAAACTCAACGCTGAACCTTACTCAGGTTATTTTTGATAATAACATCGCTGGAGGTTATGGAGGGGCGATCTACTCTGCGGGAACAAATGACGCTGGTGATATTGATCTTAGCATTACCAATGCTGTATTTACGGATAATGTTGCTAATGATGGTAAAGGTGGCGCAATTTATTCGATTAATAATAATGTCTACTTAAATAACACTGTTTTTGATAATAATCAGGCATATACATCAACAAGTTACAGTGATGGTGATGGTGGAGCCATCGATATTACTGATAATAATAGCGATAAAACACACCCATCAGGATTTACCGTAATTAACAATACTTCGTTCATAAATAACACTGCTGAAGGTTATGGTGGCGCAATTTATACCAGTAGCACGACTTCTCCTTATCTTATTGATATCGCTGTTGATGACAGCTACAGCCAGAACGGGGGCGTATTAGTAGATGTGAATAACAGCGCCTCCGCTTATGGTGAAGACGCTTCGGCAGCAGCTGGAGGCTTTCTGTATACAGGGTCAAGTGAAATCCGTTTTGATGTTGCGGCTGATAAAACCTTGATCATTGGCAGTACAAAAAATGATGGGGCTATCGACTCCATTGCGGGGACTGGCGTTATTACCAAAGCCGGAGCGGGAGAACTGGTACTTAACGCTGATAACAATGATTTTACCGGCGAGATGAGAATTAAAAACGGTGAAGTCACGCTAGGGCGGAATAATTCGCTGATGAATGTGGGTGACAGCCAGTGCCAGAGCAATCCTCAAGATTGTTATGGACTGAGCGTTGGCAGTATCGGACACACAGATAATCAGGCAGAGCTTAACGTCGGTTCGACTCAGCAAACATTTGTACATTCGTTAATGGGTTTTCAGAATGGCACTTTAAATATTGACGCTGGCGGCAATGTTACCGTCAACCAGGGCGGTTTTGCCGGAACTATTCAGGGGGAAGGGCAACTCACGATTGCTGAAAACGGCAGCTATGTGCTGGCGGGGGCGCAGTCGATGGCGCTGACTGGCGATATTGTGGTGGAAGATGGCGCAATCCTCTCGCTTTCGGGTAACGCCACGGACCTTGCGGATATGCAGGACGATCCGCAGTCCATCGTGTTAAACGGCGGCGTATTGGATCTCTCCGATTTCACTACCTGGCAGAGCGGTACGTCAGAGAACGATGGTCTGGAAATCAGTGGCAGCGGCGGTACGGTGATTGGTCAGCAGGATGTTGTCGATCTTTACGGTGGCGATGATCTGCATATTGGCGATGACGGGAATAATGGTGTTTATGTGGTGGTGGATGCAGGTGACGGGCAGGTCAGCCTGGCAAATGACAATCAATACCTCGGCACAACACAAATCGCTTCCGGTACGCTGGTGGTGAGCGACAACTCTCAGCTTGGTGATACCCACTATAACCGCCAGGTTATCTTTACTGATAATCAACAAGATAGCACGATGGAGATTACCTCCGACGTTGACACGCGTTCAGATGCGGCAGGCCACGGACGTGATATCGAAATGCGCGCCGATGGTGAAGTGATGGTGGATGCGGGTGTAGACACGCAGTGGGGCGCACTGATGGCTGACAGCAGCGGGCAGCATCAGGATGTGGGTAGCACATTGACTAAAACGGGGGCTGGCACGCTGGAGCTGACTACCAGCGGTACGACGCAGTCGGCGGTGAGAGTAGAAGACGGCACCCTGAAAGGCGATGTTGCGGATATCTTTCCTTATGCTTCGTCACTGTGGGTCGGTGACGGGGCTACGTTCGAGACTGGCGCGGATCAGGATATTCAGTCTATTGATGCTACTTCCAGCGGCACTATCAACATCAGCGATGGTACGGTTTTGCGCCTGACTAGTCAGGATACTTCCGCCGCACTGGATGCCTCGCTGTTTAGCGGCGACGGTACGTTGGTGAATGCCACCGATGGCGTGATGTTGACAGGTGAGCTTAATACCAACCTGGAAACCGACAGCCTGACTTATCTTTCAGACGTGACGGTCAATGGTGATCTGACCAATACGTCCGGTGCGGTTAGCCTGCAAAATGGCGTCGCTGGCGATACGCTGACGGTAAACGGTGATTATACCGGCGGCGGTACGCTACTGCTCGATAGCGAATTAAACGGCGATGACTCAGCAAGCGACCAACTGGTGTTGAACGGTAATACTGCTGGCAACACGACCGTGGTGGTTAACCCCATTACCGGGATTGGTGAGCCGACATCTACAGGCATTAAAGTGATTGATTTCGCAGCCGATCCCACGCAATTTCAAAACAATGCGCAGTTTAGTCTGGCGGGCAGCGGCTACGTCAATATGGGCGCTTACGACTATACGTTGGTGGAAGATGATAATGACTGGTATCTGCGTTCGCAAAAAGTCACTCCGACGCCACCACCCGATCCGGATCCGACTCCCGATCCCTCGCCGGATCCTGATCCAACACCCGACCCGGAACCTACACCCGCTTATCAGCCTGTGCTGAATGCCAAAGTTGGGGGATATCTTAATAATTTGCGGGCGGCAAATCAGGCATTTGTGATGGAGCGACACGATCACGCTGGTGGCGATGGTCAGACGCTGAATTTACGTGTTATCGGCGGAGATTATCATTACACAGCAGCAGGGCAGTTGGCCCAGCATGAAGACATTTCTACGGTACAGCTTAGCGGCAACCTGTTAAGCGGAGACTGGGGCGATGATGGCCAGTGGATGCTAGGGGCCGTAGGTGGCTACAGTGATAATCAGGGGGACAGTCGCTCAAACATGACCGGAACTCGCGCCGATAACCAGAACCACGGTTATGCTGTTGGGCTGACCTCAAGCTGGTTTCAGCACGGTAGTCAAAAACAAGGGGCATGGCTGGATAGCTGGCTGCAATATGCCTGGTTTAGCAATGATGTTTCTGAACAAGGTGATGGTGCGGATCATTACCATTCGTCGGGGATCGTTGCTTCGCTGGAAGCCGGCTATCAGTGGTTACCGGGGCGTGGTGTGGTGATTGAACCGCAGGCGCAGGTGATTTATCAGGGCGTGCAGCAGGATGATTTTACCGCCGCTAACCATGCGCGGGTGTCACAATCGCAGGGCGATGATATTCAGACGCGGCTGGGATTACACAGCGAATGGCATACTGCGCTTCATATCACGCCAACGTTGGATTTGAATTATTATCACGATCCCCATTCGACGGAAATTGAAGAAGATGGTAGCCAAATCAGCGACGATGCGGCGAAGCAGCGTGGTGAAATAAAAGTGGGAGTAACGGGCAATATCAGTCAGCGAGTTTCGCTGCGTGGCAGCGTGGCGTGGCAGAAAGGAAGCGATGATTTTGCCCAGACGGCCGGGTTTTTGTCGATGACGGTGAAATGGTAATCGCTGTCCGCCCGGCATCGTTGCCGGATGCGGCATCAACGCCTTATCCGGCCGACGGGGAGCATTTGTAGGCCTGATAAGACGCGGCAAGCGTCGCATCAGGCATTGGCGCGGTTGCCGGATGAATCCAAACAACAACCTTACTTATTCTGCGTGTGCAGCATATAGTTCACATCTACGCCGGGGCCGAGCTTAAAGGAATTAGTGATCGGGTTGTAATGCAGCCCAGTGATATGCCGCTCTTTTAAACTGGTTTGATCCACCCAGCCCAGCAATTCTGCCGGTTTAATAAACTTCTTCACGTCGTGCGTGCCTTTAGGCACCATGCGCAAAATATATTCAGCGCCGACCACCGCCATTAGCCACGACTTGCCATTACGATTAAGCGTGGAGAAAAAGACATCGCCACCCGGTTTTACCAGTTGTGCACAGGCTCTGACCACTGACTGCGGATCGGGAACGTGTTCCAGCATCTCCATGCAGGTCACCACATCATACTGCCCGGCATGTTTTGCCGCGTGTTCTTCCACGGTTTCCTGTACGTACTCTACCTGAATACCGCTTTCCAGCGCGTGCAGCTTTGCCACCTGCAATGGCTCAAAGCCCATATCCAGACCGGTCACCGTCGCGCCTTCGCGCGCCATACTCTCGGCCAGAATGCCGCCGCCACAACCGACATCGAGCACCTTTTTGCCAAATAAACCGCCAGCACGCTCGGCAATATAGCCCAGACGCAGCGGGTTAATGCGGTGCAGTGGTTTGAACTCGCCTTCCAGATCCCACCAGCGGGAGGCGACGGCTTCAAATTTAGCGATCTCTTCGTGGTCTACGTTATGGTTTACCGGCGATTTTTCGGCATTCATTGGCACTTCTACTCCGTAATTGGCAAGACAATCGAGTATATCAGGCATTGGATGTGAATAAAGCGTATAGGTTTACCTAGATCTTCGCGGCTGTGTTATAATTTGCGACCTTTGAATCCGGGATACAGTAGAGGGATAGCGGTTAGATGAGCGACCTTGCGAGAGAAATTACACCGGTCAACATTGAGGAAGAGCTGAAAAGCTCCTATCTGGATTATGCGATGTCGGTCATTGTTGGCCGTGCGCTGCCAGATGTCCGAGATGGCCTGAAGCCGGTACACCGTCGCGTACTTTACGCCATGAACGTACTAGGCAATGACTGGAACAAAGCCTATAAAAAATCTGCCCGTGTCGTTGGTGACGTAATCGGTAAATACCATCCCCATGGTGACTCGGCGGTCTATGACACGATCGTCCGCATGGCGCAGCCATTCTCGCTGCGTTATATGCTGGTAGACGGTCAGGGTAACTTCGGTTCTATCGACGGCGACTCTGCGGCGGCAATGCGTTATACGGAAATCCGTCTGGCGAAAATTGCCCATGAACTGATGGCCGATCTCGAAAAAGAGACGGTCGATTTCGTTGATAACTATGACGGCACGGAAAAAATTCCTGACGTCATGCCGACCAAAATTCCTAACCTGCTGGTGAACGGTTCCTCCGGTATCGCCGTAGGTATGGCAACCAACATCCCGCCGCACAACCTGACGGAAGTCATCAATGGTTGTCTGGCGTATATCGATGATGAAGACATCAGCATTGAAGGGCTGATGGAACACATCCCGGGTCCGGACTTCCCGACGGCGGCAATCATTAACGGTCGTCGCGGTATTGAAGAAGCTTACCGTACCGGTCGCGGCAAGGTATACATCCGCGCCCGTGCAGAAGTGGAAGTCGACGCCAAAACCGGGCGTGAAACCATTATCGTCCACGAAATTCCGTATCAGGTGAACAAAGCGCGCCTGATCGAGAAGATTGCGGAACTGGTAAAAGAAAAACGCGTGGAAGGCATCAGCGCGCTGCGTGACGAGTCTGACAAAGACGGCATGCGCATCGTGATTGAAGTGAAACGCGATGCGGTCGGTGAAGTGGTGCTCAACAACCTCTACTCCCAGACCCAGTTGCAGGTTTCTTTCGGTATCAACATGGTGGCATTGCACCATGGTCAGCCGAAGATCATGAACCTGAAAGACATCATCGCGGCGTTTGTTCGTCACCGCCGCGAAGTGGTGACCCGTCGTACCATTTTCGAACTGCGTAAAGCTCGCGACCGTGCGCATATCCTTGAAGCATTGGCCGTGGCGCTGGCAAACATCGACCCGATCATCGAACTGATCCGTCATGCGCCTACCCCTGCAGAAGCGAAAACCGCGCTGGTTGCTAATCCGTGGCAGCTGGGCAACGTTGCCGCGATGCTGGAACGTGCTGGCGACGATGCTGCGCGTCCGGAATGGCTGGAGCCAGAGTTCGGCGTGCGCGATGGTCTGTACTATCTGACCGAACAGCAAGCCCAGGCGATTCTGGATCTGCGTTTGCAGAAACTGACTGGCCTTGAGCACGAAAAACTGCTCGACGAATACAAAGAGCTGCTGGATCAGATCGCGGAACTGTTGCGTATTCTGGGTAGCGCCGATCGTCTGATGGAAGTGATCCGTGAAGAGCTGGAGCTGGTTCGTGAACAGTTCGGTGACAAACGTCGTACTGAAATCACCGCCAACAGTGCAGACATCAACCTGGAAGATCTGATCACTCAGGAAGATGTGGTAGTGACGCTCTCTCACCAGGGCTACGTTAAGTATCAGCCGCTTTCTGAATACGAAGCGCAGCGTCGTGGCGGGAAAGGTAAATCTGCCGCACGTATTAAAGAAGAAGACTTTATCGACAGGCTGTTGGTGGCGAACACCCACGACCATATTCTGTGCTTCTCCAGCCGTGGTCGCGTCTATTCGATGAAAGTTTACCAGTTGCCGGAAGCCTCTCGTGGTGCACGCGGTCGTCCGATCGTCAACCTGCTGCCGCTGGAGCAGGACGAACGTATCACCGCGATCCTGCCGGTGACCGAGTTTGAAGAAGGCGTGAAAGTCTTCATGGCGACCGCTAACGGTACTGTGAAGAAAACCGTCCTCACCGAATTCAACCGTCTGCGTACCGCCGGTAAAGTGGCGATCAAACTGGTTGAAGGCGATGAGCTGATCGGCGTTGACCTGACCAGCGGTGAAGACGAAGTAATGCTGTTCTCCGCCGAAGGTAAAGTGGTGCGCTTTAAAGAGTCTTCTGTCCGTGCGATGGGCTGCAACACCACCGGTGTTCGCGGTATTCGTTTAGGCGAAGGCGATAAAGTCGTCTCTCTGATCGTGCCTCGTGGCGATGGCGCAATCCTCACCGCAACGCAGAACGGTTATGGTAAACGTACCGCAGTGGCGGAATACCCAACTAAGTCGCGTGCGACGAAAGGGGTTATCTCCATCAAGGTTACCGAACGTAACGGTTTAGTGGTTGGCGCGGTGCAGGTAGATGATTGCGACCAGATCATGATGATCACCGATGCCGGTACGCTGGTACGTACTCGCGTATCGGAAATCAGCATCGTGGGCCGTAACACCCAGGGCGTGATCCTCATCCGTACAGCGGAAGATGAAAACGTAGTGGGTCTGCAACGTGTTGCTGAACCGGTTGACGAAGAAGATCTGGATACCATCGACGGCAGTGCCGCGGAAGGGGACGATGAAATCGCTCCGGAAGTGGACGTTGACGACGAACCGGAAGAAGAATAATTTCATCGCTTCATGACAGAAGGGAGTAAACATCCCTTCTTCGAAATGAAAAGTCCAGGCTGCAAAGTCTGGGCTTTTGTCGTATTAGGGCGCGCTAAAGGGCGAGTTCGTTCGTCAAAAATGACGGTTATACACAAGGAATGTGGCAATGAGCGGTGAAAAAAAGGCGAAAGGCTGGCAGTTTTATGGCCTTGTAGGTGTCGGTGTTGTTGCGCTCCTTTCCGCGGGCGTCTGGGCATTGCAATACACTGGCAGTGGTCCAGAAAAAACGTTGTCGCCGCTGGTGGTGCACAATAATTTGCAAATCGATCTCAATGAGCCTGACCTCTTTCTCGATAGCGACTCTCTAAGCCAGCTTCCCAAAGATCTCCTTACTATTCCTTTTCTCCACGATGTCCTGAGTGAAGATTTCGTTTTCTATTATCAGAATCATGCCGATCGTCTGGGCATTGAAGGCAGTATTCGCCGCATTGTCTATGAACACGATCTCACGCTGAAAGATAAGCTCTTTTCGTCACTCTTAGACCAGCCCGCGCAGGCGGCACTGTGGCACGATAAACAAGGCCATCTTTCACATTACATGGTGCTTATCCAGCGTAGTGGCTTGAGCAAGTTGCTGGAGCCATTGCTGTTTGCTGCTACCAGCGACAGCCAATTAAGCAAGACGGAAATCAGTAGTATTAAGCTAAATAGTGAAACCATCCCTGTTTATCAGTTGCGCTATAACGGCAATAACGCCCTGATGTTCGCGACATATCAGGACAAGATGCTGGTGTTTTCCAGCACGGATATGTTGTTTAAAGATGACCAGCAGGATACCGAAGCCACAGCGATCGCAAGTGATTTGTTGAGCGGTAAAAAACGCTGGGAGGCCAGTTTTGGCCTGGAAAATCGTACTGCCGGAAAAACGCCAGTACGCCAGCGCATCGTGGTTAGCGCAAATTTGCTGGGTTTTGGCTACCAGCGATTAATGCCTTCTTTTGCTGGCGTGCGCTTTGAAATGAACAACGACGGCTGGCATAGCTTTCTGGCGTTAAATGATGAATCCGCAAGCGTAGATGCCAGTTTCGATTTTACGCCGGTATGGAGCAGTATGCCTGCCGGGGCCAGCTTCTGCGTGGCGGTGCCTTACTCGCACGGTATTGCTGAAGAAATGCTCTCACAAATCGCTCAGGAAAACGACAAGTTGAACGGAGCTTTAGATGGTGCCGCCGGGCTGTGCTGGTATGAAGACTCAAAATTGCAAACCCCGCTGTTTGTTGGTCAGTTTGATGGCTCAGCCGAACAGGCGCAATTGCCAGGGAAACTGTTTACCCAAAATATTGGTGCTCGTGAAAGCAAAGCGCCAGAAGGTATATTGCCGGTAACCCAGACTCAGCAGGGTGAAGCGCAAATCTGGCGTCGCGAAGTGAGTTCCCGATACGGTCAGTATCCGAAAGCACAGTCAGCGCAACCCGATCAATTAATGTCGGATTATTTTTTCCGCGTGTCGCTGGCGATGCAAAACAAAACGCTGCTTTTCTCCCTCGATGACATGCTGGTTAATAACGCGCTGCAAACACTGAATAAAACCCGCCCTGCAATGGTGGATGTGATACCCACTGATGGTGTCGTTCCGCTCTATATCAATCCACAAGGAATGGCGAAACTGCTGCGTAACGAAACGTTGACCAGTCTGCCGAAGAATCTCGAACCGGTTTTTTATAACGCCGCACAAACTTTATTAATGCCGAAGCTGGACGCTTTATCGCAACAGCCTCGTTATGTCATGAAGCTGGACCAGATGAAACCGGGCGCCGCCTGGCAATGGTTACCAATCAACTGGCAGCCATTATGAGGCGTGGACTGCTGGCACTGCTTTGCTGGCTGTGTTGTTTTTGCGTTCAGAGTGAAATGCTGAATGTCGAACAATCGGGGCTGTTTCGTGCCTGGTTTGTGCGCATTGCGCAGGAACAGCTACGCCAGGGGCCAAGCCCACGTTGGTATCAACAGGATTGCGCAGGTCTGGTGCGCTTTGCAGCGAACGAGTCGCTGAAAGTTCACGATAGCAAATGGCTTAAAAGTAACGGTCTGTCAAACCAGTATCTACCGCCAGAAATGACGCTAACACCTGAGCAACGACAACTGGCACAAAACTGGAACCAGGGGAACGGGAAAACCGGACCCTATGTGACCGCGATTAATTTGATTCAGTATAACAGCCAGTTTATTGGCCAGGACATAAACCAGGCGCTGCCTGGCGATATGATTTTTTTCGATCAGGGCGATGCCCAGCATTTAATGGTCTGGATGGGGCGTTACGTCATCTACCACACCGGAAGCGCCACGAAAACTGACAACGGAATGCGCGCAGTCAGTCTGCAACAACTTATGACATGGAAGGACACCCGATGGATACCCAACGATTCCAATCCCAATTTCATTGGCATTTATCGTTTAAATTTTCTGGCGCAATAGCGGCCTGCCTGTGCCTGTGCCTGTGCCTGTCTCTTGTGGGAACAGGGCTTGTTAATGCTGACGATTCGCTTCCTTCCAGCAACTATGCGCCGCCAGCCGGGGGAACGTTCTTTTTGCTCGCTGACAGCAGTTTTAGCAGCAGCGAAGAGGCGAAAGTGCGGCTAGAAGCGCCGGGGCGCGATTATCAACGTTATCAGATGGAAGAGTACGGCGGCGTGGATGTTCGCCTGTATCGTATTCCTGATCCGATGGCATTTCTGCGTCAGCAGAAAAACCTGCACCGCATTGTAGTACAACCGCAGTATCTGGGTGACGGTCTGAACAATACGCTAACCTGGCTGTGGGATAACTGGTACGGCAAATCTCGCCGTGTCATGCAGCGTTCTTTCTCTTATCAGTCACGGCAGAATGTGACCCAGGCATTACCGGAATTGCAGCTCGGCAATGCCATCATCAAACCTTCCCGTTATGTACAAAACAGCCAGTTTTCACCGCTGAAGAAATATCCACTGGTGGAACAGTTCCGTTATCCACTATGGCAGGCAAAACCGGTTGAGCCGCAGCAAGGGGTAAAACTGGAAGGCGCATCCAGTAACTTCATCTCGCCGCAGCCTGGCAACATCTATATTCCTCTCGGCAAACAAGAGCCGGGGCTGTATCTCGTCGAAGCGATGGTGGGTGGTTATCGGGCAACAACGGTGGTGTTTGTCTCCAATACCGTGGCGTTGAGTAAAGTGTCGGGTAACGAGCTTCTGGTGTGGACCGCTGGCAAAAAGCAGGGGGAAGCGAAGCCTGGATCAGAAATCCTGTGGACTGACGGTCTTGGCGTGATGACCCGAGGCGTCACCAATGACAGCGGCACCTTGCAGTTACAACATATATCGCCTGAACGTTCATACATTCTGGGTAAGGATGCTGAAGGCGGCGTTTTTGTCTCCGAGAACTTCTTCTACGAAAGCGAAATCTACAACACCCGCTTGTATATCTTTACCGATCGCCCTCTATACCGCGCAGGCGATCGTGTCGATGTTAAAGTGATGGGCCGCGAGTTCCACGATCCGTTGCATTCATCCCCTATCGTCAGCGCACCGGCGAAGCTTTCAGTGCTGGACGCCAACGGCAGCCTGTTGCAAACCGTCAATGTCACGCTGGATGCGCGCAATGGCGGGCAGGGTAGTTTCCGCCTTCCAGAAAATGCCGTTGCCGGAGGTTATGAGTTACGCCTGGCTTACCGCAATCAGGTCTACAGCAGTAGTTTTCGCGTAGCCAACTACATCAAACCACATTTTGAGATTGGCTTAGCCCTCGACAAAAAAGATTTCAAAACTGGCGAAGCGGTCAGCGGCAAATTGCAACTGCTCTATCCGGATGGCGAACCGGTAAAAGATGCCCGCGTGCAGTTAAGTTTGCGCGCCCAACAACTTTCGATGGTCGGTAACGATTTGCGTTATGCCGGGCGCTTCCCTGTGTCGCTTGAAGGCAGTGAAACAGTTTCAGACGCCAGCGGTCATGTGGCGTTAAATCTTCCCGCAGCAGATAAACCGAGCCGCTATTTACTGACTGTCTCTGCCAGCGACGGCGCGGCATATCGTGTTACCACAACCAAAGAGATCCTCATTGAACGCGGTCTGGCGCATTACTCTCTAAGCACCGCCGCACAATACAGTAATAGCGGCGAGTCGGTTGTTTTCCGTTATGCCGCGCTGGAATCTTCAAAGCAGGTTCCTGTTAAGTATGAGTGGTTACGTCTGGAAGACCGAACAAGCCACAGCGGAGATCTACCGTCTGGCGGTAAATCCTTCACCGTTAATTTCGAAAAACCTGGCAACTACAATCTGACATTACGCGATAAAGACGGCTTAATTCTCGCCGGGTTAAGCCATGCCGTCAGCGGTAAGGGCAGCACGGCGCATACTGGCACGGTAGATATCGTGGCGGATAAAACGCTGTACCAGCCAGGCGAAACCGCGAAGATGCTGATTACCTTCCCGGAGCCAATTGATGAAGCGTTATTGACGCTGGAACGCGATCGCGTGGAACAGCAGTCGCTGCTATCGCATCCGGCAAACTGGCTGACGCTACAACGCTTAAACGATACCCAGTATGAAGCCCGCGTTCCGGTGAGCAATACCTTTGCGCCCAACATCACTTTTTCGGTGCTGTATACCCGTAACGGTCAGTACAGTTTTCAGAACGCCGGGATCAAAGTTGCCGTTCCTCGGCTGGATATCCGGGTGAAAACGGACAAAACCCATTACCAGCCAGGTGAACTGGTCAATGTCGAATTAACCTCGTCGCTGAAAGGTAAACCTGTTTCTGCGCAGCTAACGGTTGGTGTGGTCGATGAAATGATCTACGCGCTGCAACCGGAAATCGCGCCGAATATCGGCAAATTTTTCTATCCGCTGGGGCGTAACAATGTACGCACCAGTTCCAGCCTGTCATTTATCAGCTACGATCAGGCGCTCTCCAGCGAGCCGGTTGCGCTTGGGGCGACTAACCGCAGCGAGCGGCGAGTAAAAATGCTTGAACGTCCACGGCGTGAAGAGGTGGATACCGCGGCATGGATACCGTCGCTAACCACGGATAAACAAGGCAAAGCGTACTTTACATTCCTGATGCCGGATTCGTTAACGCGCTGGCGCATTACCGCTCGAGGGATGAACGGCGACGGACTGGTCGGGCAGGGGCGTGCGTATTTGCGCTCGGAAAAAAATCTCTACATGAAGTGGAGTATGCCAACGGTGTATCGCATGGGCGACAAACCGGCGGCAGGGCTGTTTATCTTCAGTCAGCAGGATAACGAACCGGTAGAGTTGGTGAGTAAATTTGCGGGCGACGAGATGCGCCAGACGCTGACACTGCATAAGGGGGCGAACTATATTTCGCTGGCGCAGAACATTCAGCAATCTGGCTTGTTAAGCGCAGAACTGCAACAAAATGGGCAAGTGCAGGACAGCATTAGCACAAAACTGTCTTTTGTTGATAACAGCTGGCCCGTTGAACAGCAGAAAAACGTCATGCTCGGTGGTGGCGATAACGCGCTGATGTTGCCCGAGCAGGCGAGTAATATCCGGCTGCAAAGTAGCGAAACACCGCAGGAGATTTTCCGCAACAATCTTGATGCGTTAATAGAGGAACCCTGGGGGGGCGTGATCAACACCGGTAGCCGTCTGATCCCGCTCAGTCTTGCCTGGCGTTCGCTTGCCGATCATCAAAGTGCCGCCGCTAACGACATTCGTCAGATGATTCAGGATAACCGTCTGCGGCTGATGCAACTGGCGGGGCCAGGAGCGCGCTTTACCTGGTGGGGTGAAGATGGCAATGGCGATGCATTCCTCACGGCATGGGCATGGTACGCCGACTGGCAGGCCAGCCAGGCGCTCGGCGTAACGCAACAACCGGAATACTGGCAACATATGCTCGACAGCTACGCGGAGCAGGCGGATAACATGCCGTTATTGCATCGGGCGCTGGTGCTGGCGTGGGCGCAGGAGATGAATCTGCCGTGCAAAACGTTGTTGAAAGGGTTGGATGAAGTTATCGCCCGGCGCGGAACTAAAACAGAAGATTTCTCTGAGGAAGACACCAGCGATATCAATGACAGTTTGATCCTCGATACACCGGAATCTCCGCTGGCAGATGCGGTGGCAAACGTCTTAACCATGACGTTGCTGAAAAAAGCGCAGTTGAAGTCCACTGTGATGCCACAGGTTCAGCAATATGCGTGGGATAAAGCGGCAAACAGCAATCAGCCGCTGGCGCACACGGTTGTGCTGCTCAATAGCGGTGGCGACACCACCCAGGCGGCCGCTATTTTAAGTGGTTTGACCGCTGAGCAATCCACTATTGAGCGCGCGCTGGCCATGAACTGGCTGGCGAAATATATGGCGACGATGCCTCCAGTTGTGTTGCCTGCGCCTGCGGGCGCATGGGCCAAACATAAGTTAACCGGAGGGGGCGAATACTGGCGTTGGGTTGGTCAGGGCGTGCCGGAAATTCTCTCTTTGGGTGACGAATTACCGCCGCAAAACGTGCAGGTCCGCTGGCGTGAACCGGCAAAAACGGCTCAACAAAGTAATATTCCGGTGACCGTTGAACGCCAGTTGTATCGGCTTATCCCCGGTGATGAAGACATGAGTTTTACGTTGCAGCCGGTGACCAGCAATGAGATTAACAGCGATGCGCTGTATCTCGATGAAATCACCCTTACTAACGAGCAGAATGCATCTCTGCGCTACGGTCAGGTAGAAGTCCCACTGCCGCCGGGAGCCGATGTTGAACGGACAACGTGGGGAATATCGGTCAATAAACCCAACGCCGCGAAACAGCAGGGGCAATTGCTGGAAAAAGCGCGTAATGAAATGGGCGAACTGGCCTATATGGTGCCGGTGAAAGAACTGACGGGAACGGTCACTTTCCGCCATCTGCTGCGCTTCTCGCAAAAAGGGCAATTCGTTCTGCCGCCTGCTCGCTATGTGCGTTCCTATGCACCTGCGCAGCAAAGTGTTGTGGCAGGTAGCGAATGGACCGGGATGCAGGTGAAATAAGTGAACTGGCGCAGAGTCGTTTGGCTATTAACGCTGGTTACCCTGCCGACGTTTGCACAGGAGACGCCGTTACAACTGGCGCTGCGGGGCGCGCAGCATGACCAACTGTATCAGTTATCGTCGTCAGGCGTGACAAATGTCTCGACGTTACCTGACACGCTCACCACGCCGTTAGGGAGTTTGTGGAAACTGTATGTTTACGCCTGGCTGGAGGATACCCATCAACCGGAGCAGCCCTACCAGTGTCGCGGAAACTCCCCGGAAGAGGTTTATTGTTGCCAGGCGGGGGAGAGCATAACGCGCGATACCGCGCTGGTACGCTCCTGTGGACTCTATTTTGCACCGCAGCGGTTGCACATTAGTGCAGATGTATGGGGGCAATACTGGCAACCGCGTCAGGCTCCGGCGTGGTTAGCATCTCTTTCTATGCTGAAACCAGAAACGTCGGTAACCGTTACATCGCTGCTTGATTCATTAGCGACGTTACCCGCGCAAAACAAAGCTCAGGACGTCTTACTGGATGTGGTGTTGGACGAGGCGAAAATCGGTGTTGCGTCTATGCTCGGTAGTCGTGTGCGGGTGAAAACCTGGAGCTGGTTTGCCGATGATAAACAGGAAATCCGCCAGGGTGGTTTTGCCGGATGGTTAACTGATGGCACGCCGCTGTGGGTTGCAGGTGGCGGCACCAGCAAAACGGTACTAACCCGTTATGCGACGGTACTTAATCAGGTTTTGCCTGTGCCGACGCAAGTTGCCAGCGGGCAATGTGTACTGGTGGATCTGTTTGCTCGCTATCCGTTGAAAAAAGTCACTGAGGAAAAGAGCTCGACGGCAGTAAAACCTGGTGTGCTCAATGGGCGTTATCGTGTGACGTTCGCCAATGGTAACCACATTACGTTTGTTAGCCGTGGTGAGACGACGTTACTTACGGAGAAGGGCAAACTGAAATTACAGTCGCATCTCGATCGTGAAGAGTATGTTGCCAGAGTTCTGGATCGCGAAGCGAAAAGCACGCCTCCTGAAGCAGCGAAAGCCATGACCGTGGCGATTCGCACGTTTTTACAGCAAAATGCCGATCGGGAAGGCGATTGCCTGACCATCCCGGACAGCAGCGCCACGCAGCGTGTTTCTGCTTCGCCAGCTACCACGGGGGCGCGAACGATGACCGCCTGGACGCAGGATCTCATCTATGCAGGCGATCCGGTTCATTATCACGGCAGCCGTGCTGCCGAAGGCACGTTATCCTGGCGTAAAGCCACGGTCCAGGCGGTGCAAGGTGAACGTTACGATCAGATACTCGCCTTTGCTTATCCCGATAACAGCCTTAGTCGCTGGGGAGCTCCACGCTCCACTTGCCAGATTTTGCCAAAAGCGAAAGCCTGGCTGGCGAAAAAAATGCCCCAGTGGCGACGCGTGTTACAAGGCGAGACGGGTTACAACGAACCAGATGTATTTGCGGTTTGCCGTTTAGCCTCGGGATTCCCCTTTACCGATCGGCAGCAGAAACGGCTGTTTATTCGTAACTTCTTTACGCTTCAGGATCGTCTTGATTTAACCCATGAGTATCTTCACCTGGCCTTTGATGGTTATCCCACCGGGCTTGATGAGAACTATATCGAAACGCTGACCCGACAATTATTAATGGACTAATGCTATGCGAAAGATTTTTCTTCCGTTGTTACTGGTGGCGCTTTCGCCTGTCGCTCACAGTGAAGGTGTGCAGGAAGTCGAGATTGATGCGCCGCTCTCTGGCTGGCATCCGGCAGAGGGCGAAGATGCCAGTTTTTCACAGTCGATCAATTACCCCGCGTCATCTGTCAACATGGCTGATGATCAAAATATCTCTGCGCAAATCCGCGGCAAAATAAAAAATTATGCTGCGGCGGGTAAAGTCCAGCAGGGGCGACTGGTGGTCAACGGTGCCAGTATGCCGCAGAGAATTGAATCCGATGGTTCATTTGCACGCCCTTATATTTTCACGGAAGGCAGTAACAGCGTGCAGGTCATCAGCCCCGATGGGCAAAGCCGACAAAAAATGCAGTTTTACTCAACGCCGGGCGCTGGAGCAATTCGCGCGCGTTTACGGCTGGTTCTCTCGTGGGATACGGACAATACTGACCTCGATCTTCATGTCGTTACGCCTGATGGTGAACATGCCTGGTACGGTAACACGGTGCTGAAAAACAGTGGTGCACTGGATATGGATGTCACGACGGGGTACGGACCTGAGATTTTCGCCATGCCAGCGCCAGTTCACGGGCGCTATCAGGTGTATATCAACTACTTTGGCGGACGCAGCGAAACGGAATTGACGACCGCCCAACTGACGCTGATCACCGATGAAGGGTCGGTCAATGAGAAACAGGAAACTTTTATTGTACCGATGCGTAATGCAGGTGAACTAACGCTGGTGAAAAGTTTTGACTGGTGAGTAATGGGGTTACCTTCGCTGTCGATGTTCAAGAAAACGCCCGATAACTTTCGCTATCGGGCGTTTTTGTTCGTTAATTCAACCGTTCAATCACCATGGCAATTCCCTGGCCGCCACCAATGCACAGTGTTGCCAGCCCCAGCGTTTTATCGCGTGCCTGCATTGCATGTAATAGTGTGACCAGAATACGAGCACCACTGGCACCGATAGGATGCCCCAGCGCGATGGCCCCGCCGTTGACATTCACTTTCTCAGGATCAAAGCCCAGGTTTTTCCCAACGGCAAGGAACTGCGCGGCAAATGCTTCATTAGCTTCGATGAGATCAATGTCTGCTAGTTGCAGCCCCGCCAGTTGTAACGCTTTTTGCGTGGCAGGTACTGGCCCCATACCCATCAATGCGGGGGGCACGCCACCGCTGGCATAACTTTTAATGCGAGCCAGGGGGGTAAGGCCTGCTGCCAGCGCCGCAGATTCTTCCATAATCACCAGAGCGGCAGCACCGTCGTTAATACCAGACGCGTTCCCGGCGGTGACTGTTCCTGCTTTATCGAAGGCCGGGCGCAATGCGCCTAACGCTTCAGCCGTAGAATCCACTTTCGGGAATTCGTCTTGACTGAAGACGAGGGTTTTCTTCCGGGTGACAACATTAACCGGGACGATTTCGGCTGTAAAAGCACCGGACTCAATTGCGGCTGCAGCTTTACGCTGTGAATGTAGCGCCAGTTCATCCTGCATTTCACGGGTAATTCCGTACTCTTTAGCCACGTTTTCGGCGGTAATCCCCATATGATAACCATGGGTGGCGCACATCAGGCCATCGCGCAGGATTACGTCATAAACCTGCCCGTTTCCCAGACGATAACCAGAGCGTGCTTTTGCATCGAGTAAGTAGGGCGCTAAACTCATATTTTCCATACCCCCCGCCACAATGCTCTGTGCCTGACCTGCCTGAATCGCCTGTGCAGCAAGCGCCACGCTTTTCAGACCTGAACCGCACACTTTGTTGACCGTGAATCCGCACACCGTTTCAGCTAGTCCGCTTTTTAGCAGCGCCTGACGTGCCGGATTTTGCCCCAGCCCGGCTTGCAACACGTTACCCATAATCACTTCATCAACGTGTTGTGAATCGATTTTTGCGCGTTCTATAGCGGCCTGGATCACCGTTGCCCCCAGGTCGATGGCGCTGGTGGAGGCGAGTGAACCGTTAAAGCTACCGATGGCAGTACGTACCGCACTGACGATGACACAATTTTTCATTTTTCTTCCTTTTATAAAGTTGCCGTCAGAACAGCGTTAAACCAATAACGAAAATGACGCCGGAGAAGAGCAGGGCAGTGATGCAATAGCCCATGATGTCGCGGACACCGAGTCCGGCTATTGCCAGTGCAGGTAGCGCCCAGAACGGTTGTGCCATGTTCATCCACTGTTCACCGTAAGCTATCGCCATTACTGATTTACCCAGATCGGCCCCTAGCGCCTGCGCGGCAGGAAGGACGAATGGCCCCTGAATAACCCAGTGTCCACCGCCAGAAGGCACGGCGAAGTTAATTAGCGCAGAGCTAAAAAAGGTCATCAGCGGGAAGGTATCTTTGTTGGCGACATTGATGAAAAATTCGGTGATCAGGCCACCGAGGCCGGAGTGTTCCATCATTAACTGGATCCCGGCATAGAAGGGGAATTGCACCAGAATCCCGGCAGTACTGCGCGCAGCCGCACTTACCGCCCGCATATAGGCCATCGGCGTTTTATGCAACAACAGACCGGCAATCATAAACATCAGGTTGACGGTGTTGATGGTGATGTTGAATCCCTTCTCGGAGAAGTACAGCACCAGATAAGCAATGCCCAGAGCACCAATAATCAACGCCAGGATGCGACTTTCTTCCAGTTTCTCTGAAGGTGGGGCGTCTGCAGGGAGCTTCTTCTGGAAATCCGCTTCTTCCAACAACAGCTTCGGATCGATACTCACCACGTCGGAAGGCTTAGGCGTCATCATGCGGGTGATAAACGGCATCACCACAATCAGGGCCAGGGTGATAAAGATGTTGTAGCCAGTAAACAGGGTATCGCTGACCGGAATTAACCCTGCGACGTGCTCAACGGGATTCCCCGGTGTTGCTGCCAGTAGCGGCATTGAGCCGGAAAAACCACCGCCCCAGGTGAGAAAGCCGATATAGGCGCAAGCGATCAACAACGGATAGTCGGAACCTGGTACCCGACGTGCAACTTCGCGAGCAAACATTGCGCCAACCACCAGACCGAATCCCCAGTTGATTACGCAGGCGACGGAACCAAAAAAGGTGACTAACATGACCCCTTGGGTAGGCGTTTTGGCTGCTGACGCCGCAGTACGTAACAAACTTTTCACCGGACCAGAACTGGCGAGTGCATGTCCGGTCACGATGATGAGCGCCATCTGCATCCCGAATGCCAGCAGATTCCAGAAGCCGTCACCCCATAGTTTCACCATGCTGAGAGGGGTTTGTGGCGTTAACCAGAGAGCTACGGCAAAGGTGATTAATGTCAGTAGCATGGCGAAGATCAGGGGATCGGGAAGCCAGCGACTGACAAAGCGCGTCATAAAACGCGAGATGCGACCGATCATAGCGCCCCCTGTGGGAGCAAAAGATCATCAGCTACGGTGAACTGCGCTTCAGTTTTGGCACGCACAGTTTCTAAATCACAACCTTCGGCAATTTCAGTGAGCCACATCTTGCCATCGATAAAGCGGAACACCGCCAGTTCTGTCACCAGCATATGAACTGCGTGAAGCGCGGTTAGCGGCATGGTGCATTGACGTAATATTTTTGCTGAACCATCTTTGGCGCAATGTTCCATGGCAATGATCACTTTGCGCGACCCGGTCACCAGATCCATCGCACCACCCATACCAGGCACCATTTTTCCTGGCACGACCCAGTTGGCGAGATTGCCTTGTTCATCGACCTGTAAGCCACCGAGTACACAGGCATCAATATGACCACCACGGATTAGCGCAAATGACATGGCGCTATCAAACATGGCTGCACCGGGTAAAACACCGCACGGTTGCCCGCCAGCGTTTACCAGATCGGGATGCGCTGTCGTGACCGGGCCTAAACCGAGGAAGCCGTTTTCCGATTGCAGAGTGATATGAATACCCTCCGGTAAATAATTGGCGACCATTGTGGGTAAACCGATCCCTAAGTTAACGATGTCACCATCACAAAGTTCCTGCGCCACGCGGCGCGCAATACGTTGTTTCGCGTCCATTATTTGCTCTCCTGTGGAATGATGATGTGGTCGATAACAGCGCCGGGGGTGATAATGTGGTCAGGTTGCAATTCGCCGGTGTCGACCAGTTCGTCGGGTTCCACCAGCGTGATGTCTGCTGCGAGAGCAATCAGGGGGTTAAAGTTGCGGGCGCTGAGTTGGTAGGTGAGGTTTCCGAGTGCGTCGCAACGGTGGGCGCGGATCAACGCCAGGTCTGCCCGCAATGGACGTTCAAGCAACCAGGTTTTGCCATCGAGGGTGAGCGTTTGTTTGCCTTCTTCGACGACGGTGCCGACACCGGTTGGGGTGAGAAAACCACCAAGTCCGGCACCGCCACAGCGAATTTGCTCAATCAATGTACCTTGCGGTACGAGAACGACCTCCATTTCGCCAGAAATCATGCGCCGTCCGGTTTCCGGGTTAGTGCCAATATGTGAAGCGATGACTTTGCTGACCCGACCGTTGACAATCAGCGGGCCAGTACCAGTATCAATAAATGCCGTGTCATTGGCGATTAAGGTCAGATCCCTGACACCGGATTCCAGTAATGCCTCAACGAGGCGGGGAGGCGTGCCAATTCCCATAAAACCGCCAACCATAATGGTCATGCCATCACGAAAGAAGCTGGCGGCGTCCTCTATGCTCATCAATTTTGTTTTCATTTTTTATCCCTCTTGAATACACCGTTGTGGGTACACAGAAGGCATAGCAAGGGGAGTGCCAGAATGAAATTATGCGGAAATAATTTCTAATATATTGAAAATATTGAAATAAAAAGGAGGATGGTGGTGAGGGGATATTGCACTGCTATGCAGGATTTTGCGCACTGTGCAAATTTCTGCATAGCAGTTTTTGTCTTACGCACCGACTGGATCAATGCCGTATTCTTGCAGTTTGTACATTAACGCACGGCGACTGATACCGAGCATCAGCGCGGTGCGAGTACGGTTTCCTTCCTGTTGCTCCAGCACTTCAATAATGATCCGTTTCTCTTCGCGCTTAATTTCTTCTTTGAGATTGCGCTCGCCCGGTGGCGAGCTTTTCACATCGTGATTCATACAGACAGGCTGGCGAAATTGTGGTGGTAGATCTTCTGCAAAAATCACCGGCCCCGAGTTCATTACCACCGCGCGCTCAATGACGTTAGAAAGCTCACGGATATTGCCAGGCCACGACCAGGCGGTAAGCAATGACATTGCGCTGGGGTCGATTTCGATAATATCGCGTTGGTTTTCGCTACTGAATTTTTGCAAAAAATGATTGGCTAAGAGGGAAATGTCTTCTCGTCTCTCGCGAAGTGGCGGCAACATTAAATGAATCACGTTGAGTCGATAAAAGAGATCTTCACGGAAAGTTCCTTCTTTTACCATCGCGTCCAGGTTGCGATTGGTAGCGGCAATGATGCGAATATCGACTTTGATGGTTTGATGGCCGCCTATGCGTTCAAATTCCCTCTCCTGCAAAATGCGCAACAATTTAGCCTGCAATACCAACGGCATTTCACCAATTTCATCAAGGAATAATGTGCCGCTGTCGGCACGCTCAAACAGTCCCTGGCGCAGGGTCAGTGCACCGGTAAATGCGCCTTTTTCATGACCAAAAAGTTCGCTTTCCAGCAGGGATTCTGGTAGCGCGGCACAGTTAATTTTAATAAATGGCCCATTGGCGCGGCGGGAGTTGTAATGGATCGCCCGGGCAATCAGCTCCTTACCAGTACCGCTTTCGCCACTGACTAACACGCTGGCCTGCGAGAGGGCAATTTTTGCCGTGTCTTTGCAGATCGCCTTCATGACCGGGCTACTGGTTAATATATGGCCCCACTGCCAACTGGCACTTAGCGCTTGATGTAGCTGGCGAATCTCTTTTTTCATTGACTGCAACTGCAATGCGCGCTGCACGACCAGGTTCAGCTCATCCAGATCAAACGGTTTGATGACGTAATCAAACGCACCACTGCGTAAGGCTTCTACTGCCGTTTCGACTTCGGCATATGCGGTCATCAGGACAATGGGCGTGCGTGGATTATGACCACGCATCGCTTTTAACGCACTGATACCATCCATTTCCGGCATACGGATATCCATCAGCACCACGTCCGGTTGCACACGGGTGAACAGTGGCAATGCTTCATTGCCGTTACAGGCGCAATGAGTGTCATACCCCTGCAAAGAAAAAGCGGTGGATAGCATGCGACGCACATTCTCTTCGTCGTCAACAATCAGGATTCGGTAAACAGCATTCATAAGGGCAAATTTTCCTGCGGATCAATCGGTAAGATAAGGGTGAATGTGGCACCGCAGCCGGGCAGGCTGGCGACGCGAATATCGCCCTGGTGCGCATTAATAATTCGTTGGCTTAAGGCAAGGCCAAGTCCTGTGCCGGACGCTTTAGTGGTAAAGAAGGGATCAAAGATTTTTCTCTGTAGAGACAGCTCGATGCCGCAGCCGTTGTCTTCAATCGTGATCGCCTGCTGGTTGGCCGTATACATCCATGTGCGAATGCGGATTTCACCCCGTGCGGTGATAGCTTGCACGGCATTGATCAACATATTCAGGATTACCTGCTTGAGCAGTTCCCGATCAGCCACGATCGCTGTTAGTGAAGGATCAAGCTCTGTAATAAAGTCGATCCGTGCCTGTACGCCGGAGGTTTGGGCAAGGATCAGCGTCTCTTCGATCAGGGCATTGAGATACACTTGCTGCCACTGACTTTTACGTGGGCGGGAAAAATCCAAAAGCTGCTGAATAACTTTGTTAATCGAATCAATCTCATTCAGTACAATTGACAGATATTCCTGATGTTCTGGCTGAGGTGTCTGTTGGCGAATGATTTGCACGTAACCCCTGATGGCGGTGAGAGGATTGCGTACTTCATGCGCTACGCCTGCCATCAGTTCCCCAAGGGTGGCGAGTCTTTCTGTCTGCGCCAGTCGCCGTTGGCTTTCTTTACGTGCCGTCAGATCGGAGAAAATCACTAAAGCGCCAATCATGTCTCCATGTCCGTCATGGATTCGGCTGGTGGTGGCGCTGATTTCAATGGTTCGGTCGCGTCCGGGATAGCTGATTTCCAGCGCCATATGTTCGATACCATGCGCCAGCGTATCAAGAACCGGACTATAAAAATGGGTGTTGGCAAAGAGGGTGGCGTAAGGCTGGCCTACCAGTTCCTGACGTTTGTATCCGGTGATGGCTTCCGCTGCAGGATTCATGGTGATCACATCGCCTTGTCGGTCAATGGCAATCACTGCATCGGCGGCATTTTCAATAATCAGGTCATTGAGTGTTTTCGATTCACGAAGCGCGTCGGCAAGGTTATTCACACAACGGCTGATTTGCCCTAGTTCGCCAGGTAGCGGTGGCAATTGCGTCGGATTATTCTGCGCCAGCGTCGACAGACCCGCAGTGATGATATCGATGTTGGCGCTTAAACGGCGAGAAAAAAGCACAATCAACAGCAGGCTAATCAGCAGACCGGCAGAAAGGACAATGATTATCCGCACGTCCATTTTCCATGCCTGACGACGAATATCCTCTGTTAATTCATTCGCCCAGATATAACCAAGCACGATGCCCTGGCGTTCTATTGGGATCATGGAATTCATAATATCGCCGCGGACTTGCCTGCCGGAAAAGAGTTGTGGCGTGTTGGTTTGCATGACGATATTGCCGGGATGATCCGGGGTGATACTAATACCTACATTGCTTTGATAGAGTGCCGATGGGGCATAAGTGATAATTGCGTCCAGTTCTTTGTGGTAATAGCCAGCCCCGACACCGGGAAAAGCTTGGGTAATACGTTCGGTAATAGGAGCCAACTCATGATTCAGCGCCCGGATGCGTGCCTCACGAGGCAGATGTTGGTAAAGCGCAAAGCGTTCTTCCAGTGCGGCGTTCAGCAACTGCACAACCGCCGCTAATTTTTTCTCTTTTTCAGATAAGACCGCTGACCGACCCTCAGTTTCTACGATATAACCAATAGATAGCGTCGGAATGATGACCATCAGGATTGCCATCATAATGAGCTGGTTGCGCAGACGACGTGGGTACAACCACTTCAGAGAGTGCATGCTGGGTATCCGGGTTGTTTTTCAGGCAAACGACGATTATCAGGGGTTAAGGTAATGATTTCTCGGCGGTGTATCATATTCCAGAGAAGAGAGAACATTGCGGTGACACGCTTTTACCGCTACCTTAACCACACTCCATCGGTCACCTGAGGCGGAGCTTCGCCCCTTTGAAATACCTTGCTTCTTTTCGCACAACCCTGAAAGTCTCGCGCTACATGTTCAGAGCGCTGGCGTTATTGATCTGGCTGTTGATTGCTTTTTCATCAGTGTTTTACATCGTCAACGCTTTACATCAACGAGAATCTGAGATTCGTCAGGAATTTAATCTGAGCTCCGATCAGGCTCAGCGGTTTATTCAGCGCACCTCTGATGTCATGAAAGAGCTGAAGTACATTGCTGAAAATCGCTTATCCGTGGAAAACGGCGTGCTTTCTCCGCGTGGGCGTGAAACGCAAGCGGATGTGCCGGTTTTCGAACCGCTGTTTGCTGATTCCGATTGTTCCGCAATGAGCAACACCTGGCGAGGATCCCTGGAGTCACTGGCGTGGTTTATGCGCTACTGGCGCGATAACTTCTCTGCGGCTTACGATCTCAACCGTGTGTTTTTAATCGGCAGCGATAACCTCTGTATGGCTAACTTTGGCCTGCGTGATATGCCCGTCGAACGTGACACCGCTCTGAAAGCCCTGCATGAACGCATTAACAAATATCGTAACGCGCCACAGGATGACAGTGGCAGTAACCTTTTCTGGATCAGTGAAGGGCCGCGTCCTGGGGTGGGATATTTCTACGCGCTGACGCCGGTTTATCTGGCAAACCGTTTGCAAGCGCTTTTAGGCGTAGAACAGACAATTCGGATGGAGAACTTCTTCCTGCCGGGGACGTTGCCGATGGGCGTCACCATTCTTGATGAAAATGGCCATACCCTGATTTCGCTGACCGGACCGGAAAGTAAGATTAAAGCCGAACCGCGTTGGATGCAGGAGCGATCCTGGTTTGGCTATACGCCAGGTTTCCGTGAGCTGGTGCTGAAAAAAAATCTACCGCCGTCTTCGCTAAGTATTGTCTATTCCGTGCCTGTTGATCAGGTGCTGGAACGTATTCGCATGTTGATACTTAACGCGATTTTGCTGAACGTGATTGCGGGTGCTGCATTGTTTACCCTCGCACGAATGTATGAGCGACGTATTTTTATTCCGGCGGAAAGTGACGCCCAGCGACTGGAAGAGCATGAGCAGTTTAACCGCAAGATAGTCGCCTCTGCGCCTGTGGGGATCTGCATTTTGCGAACTGTCGATGGCGTTAATATTTTGAGTAACGAACTGGCGCATACCTATCTCAACATGCTTACGCATGAGGATCGCCAACGGCTGACGCAAATTATTTGTGGCCAGCAGGTCAATTTTGTCGATGTCCTTACCAGTAACAATACCAACCTGCAAATCAGCTTTGTTCATTCGCGCTATCGTAATGAAAACGTGGCAATTTGCGTACTGGTCGATGTGTCTTCACGTGTGAAGATGGAAGAGTCGCTGCAAGAAATGGCGCAGGCAGCAGAACAGGCGAGCCAGTCAAAATCGATGTTCCTTGCAACCGTCAGCCACGAACTGCGAACGCCGCTGTATGGCATTATCGGCAACCTGGATCTATTACAAACCAAAGAGTTACCAAAAGGTGTTGACCGTCTGGTGACGGCAATGAATAACTCTTCCAGCCTGTTATTGAAGATTATTAGCGACATTCTCGATTTCTCGAAGATTGAATCGGAACAGTTGAAAATCGAACCACGCGAGTTTTCACCGCGCGAAGTCATGAACCACATCACCGCCAACTATTTGCCGCTGGTGGTACGCAAGCAACTTGGTTTGTACTGTTTTATTGAGCCAGATGTACCGATGGCGCTCAATGGCGACCCAATGCGCTTACAGCAGGTGATCTCCAACCTGTTGAGTAATGCTATTAAATTTACCGATACCGGCTGCATTGTTCTGCATGTTCGCGTTGATGGTGATTATCTTTCTATTCGCGTACGCGATACCGGGGTGGGCATTCCAGCTAAAGAAGTGGTGCGGTTATTTGATCCATTCTTCCAGGTAGGGACGGGCGTACAGCGTAACTTCCAGGGTACTGGTCTGGGGCTGGCGATTTGTGAAAAACTGATCAGCATGATGGACGGTGACATCTCGGTGGATTCTGAACCGGGAATGGGCAGCCAGTTTGCGGTGCGTATTCCACTGTATGGCGCGCAGTATCCGCAGAAAAAAGGTGTCGAAGGATTAACGGGTAAACGTTGCTGGCTGGCGGTACGCAATGCGTCGCTCTGTCAGTTCCTGGAAACCAGTTTGCAGCGTAGCGGCATAGTCGTTGCAACATACGAAGGGCAGGAACCGACTCCCGAAGATGTGTTGATCACCGATGATGTGGTGAGTAAAAAATGGCAGGGCAGGGCGGTTGTGACTTTCTGTCGTCGCCATATCGGTATTCCTCTGGAGAAAGCGCCTGGTGAATGGGTACACAGTGTGGCAGCCCCGCACGAGCTACCGGCATTGCTGGCGCGCATCTATCTGATAGAAATGGAGAGCGACGATCCTGCTAACTCTCTGCCGTCGACCGACAAAGTGGTCAGCAATAACGACGATATGATGATTCTGGTCGTAGACGATCATCCAATTAACCGTCGTCTGTTGGCCGATCAGCTTGGATCGTTGGGCTATCAGTGTAAGACGGCGAATGATGGTGTTGATGCACTTAATGTCCTTAGTAAGAATCACATTGATATAGTGCTAAGTGATGTCAACATGCCGAATATGGATGGTTACCGGTTAACGCAACGTATCCGCCAGTTGGGACTGACGTTGCCGGTAATAGGGGTAACGGCCAATGCGTTGGCTGAAGAGAAACAGCGGTGTCTGGAGTCCGGTATGGATAGCTGTCTGTCTAAGCCAGTGACGTTGGATGTCATCAAACAGACGCTGACGATGTATGCGGAGAGGGTCAGGAAAGCGCGGGAATCGTAGACCGGATAAGGCGTTTACGCTGCATCCGGTAATCGGTGCAAATGCCAGATGCGACGCTGATGCGTCTTATCTGGCCTACCTTATTGTAATCCATTGAAATAATGGGAATCGTAGGCCGGATAAGGCGTTTACGCTGCATCCGGTAATCGGTGCAAATGCCAGGTGCGACGCTGACGCGTCTTATCTGGCCTACATTATTGTAATCCATTGAAATAATGGAATTTGTAGGCCGGATAAGGCGTTTACGCCGCATCCGGCGGTCGGTGCTTATCTGGCCTGTCGGGAGATTACTCTTTATCCGCCGGACTTAACGTCACAGAAGAGAGATAATTCAACAGAGCGATATCGTTCTCGACACCCAGCTTCATCATTGCGGATTTTTTCTGGCTACTGATGGTTTTAATGCTTCGGTTCAGCTTTTTAGCAATCTCGGTAACCAGGAAGCCTTCGGCAAACAGGCGCAGAACTTCACTCTCTTTTGGTGAGAGGCGCTTGTCACCGTAACCGCCAGCACTGATTTTCTCTAACAGCCGAGAAACGCTTTCCGGAGTAAATTTCTTACCTTTCTGTAGCGCGGCGAGCGCTTTCGGCAGGTCGGTCGGCGCACCTTGTTTCAGAACGATCCCTTCGATATCCAGGTCCAGTACCGCGCTAAGAATAGCCGGGTTGTTGTTCATGGTCAGAACAATAATCGACAAACTTGGGAAGTGGCGCTTGATGTACTTGATTAAGGTTATGCCATCGCCGTATTTATCGCCTGGCATGGAGAGATCGGTAATCAAAACATGCGCATCCAGCTTCGGCAGGTTATTGATCAGTGCTGTAGAGTCCTCAAATTCGCCGACAACATTCACCCACTCGATTTGCTCAAGTGATTTGCGAATACCGAACAAGACTATCGGATGGTCATCAGCAATAATTACGTTCATATTGTTCATGTAATAGGCTACCTTGCTACAGCAAGCTCTTGACATAGCTGTCAATGTCGCTGATGTATTTTTCTATTCCTGGGACATCCTTCTCGCGAATGAGATGTTCCAGCGTTTCACATAACTGCTTGCCGGGTACCAGATTAAGCATGGCAAACACGCCTTTCAGACGATGAGCCGTTTGGGCTAACGCAGCAAAGTCACTGGTTGCTGCCTCAGTATATAGCCTCTTAACATCATCCGGTACTGTGTCTACAAAGAGCGCATAATAGCCGCTGGCATGGAGTTGTGCATTTTCATCTCCGCCCAGAGGCGATTCTGTCACCTCTTCCTGCGCTAGTTGCACTTCGATCAATTGTAAGACCGCTTCCTGCATAGCGTTGCTCATATTGAAGTTGACGCACAATTGACCAGGTCCAATTTCCCGTACGCCAGACTCATCATCGCTTAAAAGCAAGCCAGAGGCAGTAAGATTAGACGGATTATCCGTTAAAAAGATATCATAATCTTGACTAATTAATCTTTCATCCGGTGTGATGCAGGTTGCCCCCCAATTTTCTAACTGGCGAGTGACAATATTCCGAATTTCTGCGGAAGTTATGTCCATCATCACGCTAACATCATCCAGTAAACGCTCTTCTTCCTCTTCTACTTCCGGTTCCGCAGTGGGCATTTTGATATGCACGGAATAACGTGTACCAAGCTCGTCGCGCGTTTTGATGTTTAAATGACCGCCTAGCTTACGCGCCAGTTGATCGCTCAACCAGAATGCTAACGGATCCGCCTTACCGTAGCGATCGCTTTGGGTCTGGTTGATGAACGGGAAGTGCAAATTATCCATTTCATGAATGCTTATGCCATCTCCGGTGTCCAGAATGCGGAAAGTCAGACGTTCTTCGGAAGATTCGTCCTGGTCAACCTCAAGGGTAATTTTCCCCATTTGCGTTGAGGTGACAGCATATTGCACCAGTAACAGCAAAATACGGCGTAGGGCATCGCGATCGCCGCAGCGCATATCGTGTGCTTTTAGATGATTGTTAATCAATAGCTGCAAACCTTTACGCTTGATGGCTGGCAACACGGAAGGCACGACTTCATCAATTAAATCCTGCACGGAGAAAAGCTCGCTCTCGCTTTTCCAGCTATCGTCGGCAAGCATATTTGCTAACTGGATTTCATCGACCAGGCGCACCAGCACATCAGCCTGATTCGCCAGTTGTTTGCTTTCCGGTGTGTTGAGTTTGGCTGCGCTTGCCGCCAGGGAGCGTGCAGGTTCTTTTAGTGCATCGCCAATATTTTTCATAAAGGCCATCCGGCCTTGCTGATTTTTCTCGTACAGACGCTGCGCCTGCTTGAGTTTCTTGTTCACCAGTACTTCGCGATCTTGATCGCGAATAATGAAGATTTGTGTACGCGGCGCGACCTGGCTGCGGAACATACGGATCTCATACAGTTCGTTATTGATCGTCGCCTGAATGATGCCCTGATGCTGCTCCGCCATAGTGGTGATGTTTTGCAGATTCAAATGCGGCAGCAGGTGGTCGGCAATTTTGTTGCTTATTACTGTGCGATTCGATTCCTGATCGTGAACCAGCAGGCCGAGCGGCAGCAGTGACACGATCTCTTCATTGATGGCCCGCAAAACGCGCAGTTCATTGTTCACTGCCGTGCTGGGTACGCTTTCGGTGGTGCGGCCAGAGAAATGGCGGAAGGTGGTATAGCCAAACAGCGCCAGCGCCAGCAAACCGATGTTCAGCAGCAGCGGCAGGAGAATGTTTTGCAACGTATCCAGCAGCAATGTGCCATAAGGAACCTGCCAGACCAGACGCATATCCGTGGAGTTTAGCGCCGAAGAGATTTCAATCTTCGAACTATTAAAGTGGATACTGACGCTATCCGTGGCTTCTTTCTCATTATTATTGGTTCCCGCAGCTGTCGCGTCTGGCTCCAGACGGAAACTATCCAGCGGCATCCCCGGCGGGATCAAATCATTAATAGGCAGATCAAAAGCGACTACCGTCGCCAGATGCCCCGGCTGGTTAAAGGTGGTGCGCAGGGTAAAATAATGGCCGTTCTGCCAGGCCAGGCGGCGCAGGTTAGAAAAACTTTCGCGTTCATCCAGGGCGTTGGCCTGTTGCAACATCTCTGCGCGACGAGAATCAACAATGTCACTGACGGTCGACTCTTTAAATCCCGAGGTGAGATCTTTGAGCGGTAGGGTGGAGATCAAAACCAGGCTGTTATCCTGGCCGTTCAGATAGTACATCGACCAGGGGACATTCTCTGCGCCCCATAATGTGTCCAGATAAGTGGACATTCTTTGGGTCATTTCAAGCGTTGAGTTGTCGTGGGAACCAAAGATCAGGGCTTCCGTTTTGCGGCGCGGTTTTTCCAGATAATAGACATCCTGTTTCAGGCGCGTCTCCTGCAACCCTTCGCTGGAGGAGGTAGAGGCCGTCGCGGCAATGTTGTCGTAGATTTGCCAGGTCACATAACGCCATGTATCGACGCGCTTTTGTATGGCATGGGTAATATCAACGATCTGGTAGCTTTTATCTTTCAGCCAGGCGTTAACGGCGCTTTGTACCATTACACCCATCGTCACCAGTAACACGATGATCAGCAGTAAAAAGAAGCGGGTAATGCTCCCCGGTAGGAGTGAAAAGCGGGTCGTGGCCGTTGTCTCTTTCTGACGCATTCGTGTTTATGACCTGTTAAAACTTCGCAAAGTGATAGGGCAGTATAAAGGGTACAGTGTGAAATTCCAGACTCTTACCTGATTGATGTTAAGGCATTCGCCGACGATATTTCACATTTTGCGCTGCGGTAAATAAATGTACAAATGCGTTGTTAATGTACAAATAACCCACAGGCGTGAAGAAAATTATCAGGAAAATAGCGCAGATAGATTTTGTCGGTAATTGTTGTCGTTTTTTACGAAATAGTTAACGATTGTTATAATTTTGCTACGGTAGCACAGGAAAATAAAAGATGTGTAAAGAAGGGTAAAAAAAACCGGATGCGATGCATCCGGTCGAAATAGGGGTAAACAGACATTCAGAAATGAATGACGGTAATAAATAAAGTTAATGATGATAGCGAGACATATTTTAGTTGCGAGTGAAGAATTTGTTTTAACATTCAGTGCGGTCAAAGACTTAAGATTAAGTTATTGTTTTAAAGGTCGAAATAATCTTACTTGATGTTTAGTGCGTTATTTGCTCAACCATTAGAATTTGAAAAAGTTCCATCACATTTACATTTTGAAATACCTATGTGGATATTTGAAACATCTTAAAAGTTTTAGTATCATATTCGTGTTGGATTATTCTGCATTTTTGGGGAGAATGGACCTGCCGACTGATTAATGAGGGTTAATCAGTATGCAGTGGCATAAAAAAGCAAATAAAGGCATATAACAGAGGGTTAATAACATGAAAGTTAAAGTACTGTCCCTCCTGGTCCCAGCTCTGCTGGTAGCAGGCGCAGCAAATGCTGCTGAAGTTTACAACAAAGACGGCAACAAATTAGATCTGTACGGTAAAGTAGACGGCCTGCACTATTTCTCTGACGACAAGTCTGTAGATGGCGACCAGACCTACATGCGTCTTGGCTTCAAAGGTGAAACTCAGGTTACTGACCAGCTGACCGGTTACGGCCAGTGGGAATATCAGATCCAGGGCAACGCTCCGGAAAGCGAAAACAACTCCTGGACCCGTGTGGCATTTGCTGGTCTGAAATTCCAGGACATCGGTTCTTTCGACTACGGTCGTAACTACGGCGTTGTTTACGACGTAACTTCCTGGACCGACGTACTGCCAGAATTCGGTGGCGACACCTACGGTTCTGACAACTTCATGCAGCAGCGTGGTAACGGCTTCGCGACCTACCGTAACACCGATTTCTTCGGTCTGGTTGACGGTCTGAACTTTGCTGTTCAGTACCAGGGCAAAAACGGTAGCGTAAGCGGCGAAGGCATGACCAACAACGGTCGTGGCGCTCTGCGTCAGAACGGCGACGGTGTCGGCGGTTCTATCACTTATGATTACGAAGGCTTCGGTATCGGTGCTGCAGTTTCCAGCTCCAAACGTACTGATGCTCAGAACAGCGCTGCTTACATCGGTAACGGCGACCGTGCTGAAACCTACACTGGTGGTCTGAAATACGACGCTAACAACATCTACCTGGCTGCTCAGTACACTCAGACCTACAACGCAACTCGCGTAGGTTCCCTGGGTTGGGCGAACAAAGCACAGAACTTCGAAGCTGTTGCTCAGTACCAGTTCGACTTCGGTCTGCGTCCGTCTGTAGCATACCTGCAGTCTAAAGGTAAAAACCTGGGTGTCGTTGCTGGTCGTAACTACGACGACGAAGATATCCTGAAATATGTTGATGTTGGTGCTACCTACTACTTCAACAAAAACATGTCCACCTACGTTGACTACAAAATCAACCTGCTGGACGACAACCAGTTCACCCGCGCTGCTGGCATCAACACTGATGACATCGTAGCTCTGGGTCTGGTTTACCAGTTCTAATTTCGATTTATATCGACAAAGGGCCTTCGGGCCCTTTTTTCATTGTTTTCAGCGTACAAACGCGTTTTTTTGGTGTACTCTTGCGACCGTTCGCATGAGGATAATCACATATGGAAATAAACTTTACCCGCGTGACATTGCTGGCTGCCACGCTCTTCTTTGTCGGTTGCGATCAAAAACCACAACCCGCCAACTCCCACGCTACTGAAGTGACTGTTCTTGAAGGCAAAACCATGGGAACCTTCTGGCGTGCCAGCATCCCGGGCATTGATGCCAAACGTAGCGCCGAGCTTAAAGAGAAGATTCAGACCCAGCTGGACGCTGACGATCAGCTGCTTTCGACCTATAAAAAAGACTCCGCGCTGATGCGCTTTAACGACTCGCAAAGCCTGACACCGTGGCCGATAAATGAAGCGATGGCGGATATCGTCACTACTTCGCTGCGTATTGGCGCAAAGACCGATGGTGCGATGGATATTACTGTCGGGCCACTGGTGAATCTGTGGGGCTTTGGCCCGGAACAACAGCCGGTACAAATTCCGAGCCAGGAACAAATTGATGCAATGAAAGCCAAAACCGGCTTACAGCACCTGACGGTCATCAATCAGTATCATCAGCAGTACCTGCAAAAAGATCTTCCGGATTTATATGTCGATCTCTCCACCGTCGGCGAAGGCTATGCAGCCGATCATCTGGCACGCTTGATGGAGCAGGAAGGGATTTCCCGCTATCTGGTGTCGGTGGGGGGGGCGCTGAACAGCCGCGGTATGAATGGCGAAGGCCAACCGTGGCGAGTGGCGATTCAAAAACCAACCGATAAAGAAAACGCAGTTCAGGCGGTGGTGGATATCAACGGCCACGGTATCAGCACCTCCGGCAGCTATCGCAACTATTACGAACTGGACGGCAAACGCCTTTCCCATGTTATCGATCCGCAAACCGGGCGTCCCATTGAACATAATCTGGTGTCCGTGACGGTGATTGCCCCGACGGCGCTGGAAGCCGACGCCTGGGATACAGGTCTGATGGTGCTCGGGCCAGAGAAAGCCAAAGAAGTCGTTCGCCGGGAAGGGCTGGCGGTTTATATGATCACCAAAGAAGGTGATAGTTTTAAAACCTGGATGTCGCCGCAGTTTAAAAGCTTCCTTGTCAGCGAAAAAAATTAAAGCGCAAGATTGTTGGTTTTTGCGTGATGGTGACCGGGCAGACTAAAGGCTATCCTTAACCAGGGAGCTGATTATGAAAAACGCCACACGCTTAACTGACGATCAACGCTGGCAATCTGTCTTAGCCCGCGACCCGCACGCCGACGGCGAATTCGTTTTCGCCGTGCGCACCACGGGTATCTTTTGCCGCCCGTCTTGCCGAGCCAGACATGCTTTGCGGGAAAACGTTTCTTTCTATGCCAATTCCAGTGAGGCACTTGCCGCCGGATTTCGCCCCTGCAAACGCTGCCAACCTGATAAAGCCAACGCCCAGCAACATCGGTTGGATAAAATCACCCACGCGTGTCGACTACTGGAACAGGAAACGCCTGTAACGCTGGAAGCCTTGGCCGACCAGGTGGCGATGAGTCCATTCCATCTGCATCGTTTATTTAAAGCCACCACCGGAATGACGCCAAAAGCTTGGCAACAGGCCTGGCGCGCTCGTCGCTTACGCGAATCGCTGGCGAAAGGGGAGAGCGTCACCCAGGCGATTCTGAACGCTGGATTCCCCGACGGCAGCAGTTACTACCGCAAAGCCGACGAAACGCTGGGTATGACGGCTAAACAATTCCGTCACGGTGGCGAAAACCTGGCAGTGCGTTATGCGCTGGCTGATTGTGAGCTGGGGCGTTGCCTGGTGGCGGAAAGCGAGCGGGGGATTTGCGCGATTCTGCTGGGCGACGATGACGGGACGTTGTTTAGCGAACTCCGTCAGATGTTTCCTGCCGCTGACAACGCGCCAGCTGACCTGACGTTTCAGCAACATATACGTGAGGTTATCGCCAGCCTCAATAACCGCGATACGCCGCTGACGTTACCGCTGGATATTCGCGGCACCGCTTTTCAGCAACAAGTCTGGCAGGCGCTACGCACTATACCTTGTGGTGAAACGGTGAGTTACCAGCAACTGGCGAACGCAATTGGCAAACCAAAAGCCGTTCGCGCCGTAGCCAGCGCCTGCGCCGCCAATAGATTAGCTATTATTATCCCTTGTCATCGGGTAGTACGTGGTGATGGCACACTTTCCGGTTACCGCTGGGGCGTGTCGCGTAAAGCGCAACTGCTGCGCCGCGAAGCTGAAAATGAGGAGAGGTAATGTTGGATCTGTTTGCCGATGCTGAACCGTGGCACGAATCGCTGGCTTCCGGCGCGGTGATTTTGCGCCGTTTTGCTTTTAACGTAGCGGAACAACTGATGCACGATATCAGTGGCATTGCCAGCCAGTCGCCGTTTCGCCAGATGGTCACGCCTGGCGGATATACCATGTCGGTGGCGATGACCAACTGCGGGCATCTGGGCTGGACGACCAATCGGCAAGGTTATCTCTATTCGCCCATTGATCCGCAAACAAATCAACCGTGGCCTGCCATGCCGCAAAGTTTTTATGATTTATGTCGGCGCGCGGCCACGGCAGCGGGCTATCCAGATTTCCAGCCTGACGCTTGCCTTATCAACCGCTACGCCCCGGGCGCGAAACTGTCGCTACATCAGGATAAAGACGAACCGGATCTGCGCGCGCCAATTGTTTCTGTTTCTCTGGGCTTACCCGCGATTTTTCAATTTGGCGGCCTGAAACGAAATGATCCGCTCAAACGTTTGTTGCTGGAACATGGCGATGTGGTGGTGTGGGGCGGTGAATCACGGCTGTTTTATCACGGTATTCAACCACTAAAAGCTGGGTTTCATCCACTCACCGCCGACTGCCGCTACAACCTGACCTTCCGTCAGGCAGGTAAAAAAGAATAAAAATAAGAATTATTATTGCTGTGCGCGCGGAGATGTTTAAACTGCGGGCTGTAATTCATTGTCCGGGTTTTCTCCATGGAACTTCTTGTACTTGTCTGGCGGCAGTATCGCTGGCCATTTATCAGTGTGATGGCGCTAAGCCTCGCCAGTGCGGCATTAGGCATTGGCTTAATTGCTTTTATCAATCAGCGCCTTATCGAAACGGCGGATACCAGTCTGCTGGTGTTGCCGGAGTTTCTGGGTTTATTGCTGCTGTTAATGGCGGTAACACTGGGATCGCAACTGGCACTTACTACGCTGGGCCATCACTTCGTTTACCGACTGCGTAGCGAATTTATCAAGCGGATACTGGATACCCACGTCGAGCGTATCGAACAACTTGGTAGCGCCTCGTTGCTGGCGGGGTTAACCAGCGATGTGCGCAATATCACCATTGCTTTTGTGCGTCTGCCGGAACTGGTGCAGGGGATCATTCTCACTATCGGTTCAGCGGCGTATCTCTGGATGTTGTCGGGCAAAATGTTGCTGGTAACGGCTATCTGGATGGCAGTCACCATCTGGGGCGGTTTTGTACTGGTGGCGCGGGTGTACAAACATATGGCGACCCTGCGTGAAACCGAAGACAAGCTGTACACGGATTTTCAAACCGTGCTGGAAGGGCGCAAAGAGCTGACGCTGAATCGCGAGCGCGCCGAGTATGTGTTTAACAACCTCTACATCCCTGATGCGCAAGAGTATCGTCATCATATTATCCGCGCAGACACCTTCCATCTTAGTGCCGTGAACTGGTCAAACATCATGATGCTAGGCGCAATCGGCCTGGTGTTCTGGATGGCAAACAGCCTCGGTTGGGCTGATACCAATGTTGCCGCGACCTATTCGTTGACGCTGTTATTCCTGCGTACGCCACTGCTTTCGGCAGTTGGCGCATTGCCGACGCTGCTGACGGCGCAGGTGGCGTTTAACAAGCTGAACAAATTCGCGCTCGCACCTTTCAAAGCGGAGTTTCCGCGTCCGCAGGCGTTTCCCAACTGGCAAACGCTTGAGCTGCGTAATGTTACGTTTAGCTATCAGGATAACGCGTTTTCCGTTGGGCCGATTAACCTCACCATTAAACGTGGCGAACTGCTGTTTCTGATTGGTGGCAATGGTAGCGGCAAATCGACGCTGGCGATGTTGCTGACGGGGTTGTATCAGCCACAAAGCGGCGAAATCTTGCTGGATGGCAAACCTGTCAGCGGTGAAAAACCGGAAGATTATCGCAAACTGTTTTCGGCAGTGTTTACCGATGTCTGGCTGTTTGATCAACTGCTGGGGCCGGAAGGTAAACCTGCTAACCCGCAACTGGTTGAGAAGTGGCTGGCGCAGCTGAAAATGGGTCATAAGCTTGAGTTAAGTAACGGGCGTATTGTTAACCTGAAGTTATCGAAAGGGCAGAAAAAGCGCGTGGCGCTGTTGCTGGCTCTGGCAGAAGAACGCGATATTATTCTGCTGGATGAATGGGCGGCGGATCAGGATCCACATTTCCGCCGTGAGTTTTATCAGGTGCTGCTGCCGCTGATGCAGGAGATGGGGAAAACTATTTTCGCCATCAGTCATGATGACCATTACTTTATCCACGCCGACCGCCTGCTGGAAATGCGCAACGGGCAACTTAGCGAGCTGACGGGCGCAGAGCGTGACGCTGCTTCTCGTGATGCCGTTGCCCGGACGGCATAATGTTTTGACTCTTACCTGGCGGACTGCTGCCGTCAGGTAAAAAATCCCTTCGTTTCTAATAACCCTATAATTAATCAACGAAATTATAATGTTTATAAAATTAGAAGATAATTTATAAACATTATTTAAATGTTGTTGCTTAAGTGTTACCGTTGATGCCGCGCAAATCTCACCTGCAATAAAGCGACTAAAAGTAAGGCATTAACAAGATGAAAAAAGTGACTGCCATGCTCTTCTCGATGGCCGTGGGGCTTAATGCCGTTTCGATGGCGGCAAAAGCGAAAGCGTCCGAGGAGCAGGAAACTGATGTACTGTTGATTGGCGGCGGCATTATGAGCGCCACGTTGGGGACCTATTTACGGGAGCTGGAACCGGAATGGTCGATGACCATGGTGGAGCGCCTGGACGGTGTTGCGCAGGAGAGTTCGAACGGCTGGAACAACGCCGGAACCGGGCATTCTGCGTTGATGGAACTGAACTACACCCCGCAAAACGCCGATGGTAGCATCAGTATCGAAAAAGCAGTCGCCATTAACGAAGCATTCCAGATTTCCCGCCAGTTCTGGGCGCACCAGGTCGAGCGCGGCGTGCTGCGTACCCCGCGTTCATTTATCAATACCGTTCCGCACATGAGCTTTGTCTGGGGCGAAGATAACGTCAATTTCCTGCGCGCCCGTTACGCGGCCTTGCAACAAAGTTCGTTGTTCCGCGGTATGCGTTACTCCGAAGATCACGCGCAAATCAAAGAGTGGGCGCCACTCGTGATGGAAGGACGCGATCCGCAGCAGAAAGTGGCAGCGACACGTACAGAAATCGGCACCGATGTAAACTATGGTGAAATCACTCGCCAGTTAATTGCTTCCTTGCAGAAGAAATCTAACTTTTCGCTGCAACTCAGTAGCGAAGTCCGCGGCCTCAAACGTAATGACGACAACACCTGGACCGTCACCATTGCCGATCTGAAAAATGGCACTGTACAGAACATCCGCGCGAAATTTGTTTTTATCGGCGCGGGCGGTGCGGCGCTGAAGCTTTTGCAAGAATCCGGTATCCCGGAAGCGAAAGAGTACGCTGGTTTCCCGGTGGGCGGACAGTTCCTTGTCTCGGAAAACCCTGACGTGGTTAACCATCATCTGGCGAAGGTCTACGGTAAAGCATCTGTCGGTGCGCCGCCGATGTCGGTTCCGCATATTGACACCCGTGTTCTGGACGGTAAACGCGTGGTGCTTTTCGGGCCATTTGCTACTTTCTCAACCAAATTCCTCAAAAACGGTTCGCTGTGGGATCTGATGAGTTCCACCACAACGTCAAACGTGATGCCGATGATGCACGTCGGGCTGGATAATTTCGATCTGGTGAAATATCTGGTGAGTCAGGTGATGTTGAGTGAAGAGGATCGTTTTGAAGCGTTGAAAGAGTACTATCCGCAGGCGAAAAAAGAGGACTGGCGTTTGTGGCAAGCGGGGCAGCGTGTGCAGATTATCAAGCGTGATGCCGAGAAAGGTGGCGTACTGCGTCTGGGTACTGAAGTGGTCAGTGACCAGCAAGGGACCATTGCCGCGCTGCTGGGGGCATCGCCAGGGGCGTCAACCGCTGCGCCGATTATGTTGAATCTGCTGGAAAAAGTATTTGGCGATCGCGTTTCCAGCCCGCAATGGCAGGCGACGCTGAAAGCGATCGTTCCGTCTTATGGACGTAAGCTGAATGGTGATGTGGCAGCAACGGAACGTGAGTTGCAGTACACCAGCGAAGTGCTGGGGCTGAAATACGACAAGCCGCAGGCGGCAGACAGTACGCCGAAACCGCAGTTGAAACCGCAACCCGTTCAAAAAGAAGTCGCGGATATTGCATTGTAATGATGTACCACATCCGGCATGGTATGCCGGATGTGGCGTAGGCCTGATAAGACGCGTCAGCGTCGCATCAGGCACCGGCTTGGGCGTTAGATGTCGGATGCGGCGTGACCGCCTTATCCGACCTACGAGGTGCTGCACTTCACAACGGCGTAGCGGCGTAGGCCTGATAAGACGCATCAGCGTCGCATCAGGCAACCGGCTCGGGCGTTGCATGTCGGATGCGGTGTAACCGCCTTATCCGACCGATGGGCGGTACGCTGTGTTTAGCGAACTACCGCGTTGTCAATCTTCTCTTCCGCCTTCCAGATGCGGTACTTCACATCTACATTGTCTGGCGTATACACCACGATCGGCAGCTTGCTGTTGTAACGCAGCATTCCGGCATCGCCAGATACGCGGTGACAAATTTCTTCTCTTTTTTGCCATCCGGGCAGGCCATCATCGTGGAAACCGGGGAGCTAACTTTATCAAAGACATAATAATCATAGCCCCAGCCTTCCAGCGTTTTGCTTTCCAGTTTCCCGCCGAGACGATGCAGATTGCAGTCAACTTCCAGCGTCTGACCGATTAACAGTTCTACTTTCAGGGTAGATTCATCTTCTTGCGGGGTTAACTGAATCACCTGACGCTTCATCCCTTTTTCAGCTTGCGGATAAGGGGCGATTTTTTCCAGTGGCTGGACGCTTTCTGCCGCCCAGGCTGAAGTTGTGGCGAAAGCGGCAAACAATACTGCAGGTAGAATAGTCTTCATTTTTGCTTTCCTTCTTCATTTATAGGTTTTCACCGATGATGTCGCTGAAGGTTAACATATTCATCAGATTTATTAATTTGCTTTATGAATAATGCATAGAATATTCAGACAACTTTACCTTCTCTTTTGGAGTTATATGCTGATGGATGGCGAAGCCTGGATAAATATCTTTGGTGAATTTATCGCTATGTAAAATTGTTTATAACCGTTTGAAATGTGAATAAAAGCCCATTTTTGCCAGCCTTCCCACCACTCTTTTGATCCTGCTACAGGTTTTACCCCGATCGGGGTATGCATCTTTGACACATCCTTTAATATCTTAGCGCCTATAAAAATGGCTTATTAATTAAGCGGTTTCTTTGGTCGCTCTCAATTTTCAGAGCGCGTTAATGATGGAAGGTCAATGTGAAGATTGATGCATCCCGTCGGGGCATACTCACTGGTCGCTGGCGCAAAGCCAGTAACGGTATCCGTCCGCCCTGGTCCGGTGATGAATCTCATTTTCTGACCCATTGCACCCGCTGCGATGCCTGTATTAATGCTTGTGAAAACAACATTCTGCAACGCGGTGCGGGTGGCTATCCGAGCGTTAATTTCAAAAATAACGAGTGCAGCTTCTGTTACGCCTGCGCGCAGGCTTGCCCCGAATCGCTATTTTCTCCGCGCCACACCAGGGCCTGGGATTTGCAGTTCACCATTGGGGACGCGTGCCTGGCGTATCAGTCAGTTGAATGCCGCCGCTGTCAGGATAGCTGTGAGCCAATGGCAATTATCTTTCGCCCGACGCTCTCCGGGATCTACCAGCCGCAACTTAATAGCCAACTTTGCAACGGATGTGGAGCATGTGCAGCCAGTTGTCCGGTATCAGCCATAACTGCGGAGTATCTCCATGCACACTAACTGGCAAGTTTGCAGCCTGGTCGTGCAGGCCAAAAGCGAACGAATTTCAGACATCAGCACCCAACTGAACGCCTTTCCCGGCTGTGAAGTTGCTGTCAGCGACGCGCCGAGCGGTCAGTTGATTGTGGTGGTGGAAGCAGAAGACAGCGAAACGCTGATCCAAACCATTGAGTCAGTACGCAACGTAGAGGGCGTGCTGGCGGTGTCGCTGGTTTATCACCAGCAGGAAGAGCAAGGTGAGGAAACACCATGAAACTCAGTCGTCGTAGCTTTATGAAAGCTAACGCCGTTGCGGCCGCTGCGGCGGCTGCCGGTCTCAGCGTGCCGGGCGTTGCCCGCGCCGTTGTTGGTCAGCAGGAAGCCATTAAATGGGATAAAGCGCCGTGCCGTTTCTGCGGTACCGGTTGCGGCGTTCTGGTCGGAACGCAGCAGGGGCGTGTGGTGGCCTGTCAGGGCGACCCGGATGCACCGGTTAACCGTGGTCTGAACTGCATTAAGGGCTATTTCCTGCCCAAAATCATGTACGGTAAAGACCGTTTGACGCAGCCGCTTCTGCGTATGAAAAACGGTAAATATGACAAAGAAGGCGAATTCACCCCAATCACCTGGGATCAGGCCTTCGATGTGATGGAAGAGAAATTCAAAACCGCCCTGAAAGAAAAAGGGCCGGAATCGATCGGTATGTTCGGTTCTGGTCAGTGGACTATCTGGGAAGGTTATGCTGCGTCCAAGCTGTTTAAAGTGGGCTTCCGCTCGAACAACATCGACCCGAACGCGCGTCACTGTATGGCGTCGGCGGTGGTTGGCTTTATGCGTACCTTTGGTATGGATGAGCCGATGGGCTGCTATGACGATATCGAACAGGCTGACGCGTTTGTGCTGTGGGGCGCGAACATGGCGGAGATGCACCCGATTCTTTGGTCGCGCATCACTAACCGTCGTCTCTCTAACCAGAACGTCACCGTGGCGGTGCTTTCTACCTACCAGCATCGTAGCTTCGAGCTGGCGGATAACGGCATCATCTTTACGCCGCAATCTGACCTGGTGATCCTGAACTACATCGCCAACTATATCATTCAAAACAATGCGATAAATCAGGACTTCTTCAGCAAGCACGTTAACCTGCGCAAAGGGGCGACGGACATCGGCTACGGTTTACGTCCGACCCATCCGCTGGAAAAAGCAGCGAAGAATCCGGGTTCTGACGCCTCCGAACCGATGAGCTTCGAAGATTACAAAGCCTTCGTTGCTGAGTATACGCTGGAAAAAACCGCTGAAATGACCGGCGTGCCGAAAGACCAGTTAGAACAACTGGCGCAGCTGTATGCCGATCCGAACAAGAAAGTCATCTCCTACTGGACGATGGGCTTCAACCAGCATACTCGTGGCGTGTGGGCCAACAACCTGGTCTACAACCTGCACCTGCTGACCGGCAAAATTTCCCAGCCGGGTTGCGGTCCGTTCTCTCTGACCGGGCAGCCTTCCGCGTGTGGTACTGCGCGTGAAGTGGGCACCTTTGCTCACCGTCTGCCTGCGGACATGGTGGTGACTAACGAGAAACACCGTGATATCTGCGAGAAGAAGTGGAATATCCCGAGCGGCACCATTCCGGCGAAAATCGGTCTGCACGCGGTAGCACAGGACCGTGCGCTGAAAGACGGCAAGCTGAATGTTTACTGGACCATGTGTACCAACAACATGCAGGCCGGGCCGAATATTAATGAAGAGCGTATGCCGGGCTGGCGCGATCCGCGCAACTTCATCATCGTCTCCGATCCGTATCCGACAGTCAGTGCGCTGGCCGCCGACTTGATCCTGCCGACCGCAATGTGGGTAGAGAAAGAGGGCGCTTACGGTAACGCCGAACGCCGTACTCAGTTCTGGCGTCAGCAGGTGCAGGCACCAGGCGAAGCGAAATCGGATCTCTGGCAGTTAGTCCAGTTCTCCCGCCGCTTCAAAACTGAAGAAGTATGGCCGGAAGAGCTGCTGGCGAAGAAACCGGAACTGCGTGGCAAAACGCTGTACGAAGTTCTGTATGCCACCCCCGAAGTGAGCAAATTCCCGGTATCCGAACTGGCGGAAGAGCAGCTGAACGATGAATCCCGCGAGCTGGGCTTCTATCTGCAAAAAGGACTGTTCGAAGAGTACGCATGGTTTGGTCGCGGTCACGGTCACGATCTGGCACCGTTCGATGACTACCACAAAGCGCGCGGTCTGCGCTGGCCGGTGGTGAACGGTAAAGAAACGCAGTGGCGTTACAGCGAAGGTAACGACCCGTACGTGAAAGCGGGCGAAGGCTATAAGTTCTACGGTAAACCGGATGGCAAAGCGGTGATTTTCGCGCTGCCTTTCGAACCGGCGGCGGAAGCACCGGATGAAGAGTACGACCTGTGGCTCTCTACCGGACGCGTTCTGGAGCACTGGCACACCGGCAGTATGACTCGCCGTGTACCGGAACTGCACCGCGCCTTCCCGGAAGCGGTCCTGTTTATTCACCCGCTGGATGCGAAAGCGCGCGATCTGCGTCGTGGCGACAAAGTGAAAGTGGTTTCTCGCCGTGGCGAAGTGATCTCGATTGTCGAAACGCGCGGTCGTAACCGTCCGCCGCAGGGCCTGGTGTACATGCCGTTCTTCGACGCCGCACAGCTGGTTAACAAACTGACGCTGGACGCGACCGATCCGCTCTCGAAAGAGACGGACTTCAAGAAGTGCGCGGTCAAACTGGAGAAGGTGTAAACCATTATGTCCCGGTCAGCGAAACCTCAAAATGGTCGCCGCCGCTTTCTGCGCGATGTTGTTCGCACAGCAGGCGGTCTGGCTGCCGTGGGTGTGGCGCTGGGGTTACAACAGCAAACCGCACGCGCATCAGGCGTGCGGTTGCGCCCGCCCGGAGCCATAAACGAGAACGCCTTTGCCAGTGCCTGTGTGCGTTGCGGTCAGTGTGTTCAGGCTTGCCCTTACGACACCTTAAAACTGGCGACGCTGGCCTCTGGCCTGTCGGCGGGTACGCCATATTTTGTCGCACGGGATATTCCTTGCGAAATGTGTGAGGACGTCCCGTGCGCCAAAGTATGCCCCAGCGGCGCGCTGGATCGTGAGATCGAATCGATCGACGACGCGCGGATGGGGCTGGCGGTGTTGGTGGACCAGGAAAACTGTCTCAACTTTCAGGGGCTGCGCTGTGATGTTTGTTATCGCGAATGCCCGAAAATTGATGAGGCAATCACCCTGGAGCTGGAGCGCAACACGCGTACCGGTAAGCACGCCCGTTTTCTGCCGACGGTTCACAGCGACGCCTGTACCGGTTGCGGTAAGTGCGAAAAAGTATGCGTGCTGGAACAACCGGCAATCAAGGTGTTACCGCTGTCACTGGCGAAAGGGGAGTTAGGTCACCATTACCGCTTCGGCTGGCTGGAGGGGAACAATGGCAAATCGTAAACGTGACGCCGGGCGCGAGGCGCTGGAGAAAAAAGGCTGGTGGCGCAGTCACCGTTGGCTGGTGTTACGTCGCCTTTGTCAGTTCTTCGTGCTGGGGATGTTTTTGAGCGGCCCGTGGTTTGGTGTGTGGATCTTACATGGCAACTACAGCAGTAGCCTGTTATTCGACACCGTTCCGCTGACCGATCCGCTGATGACGCTGCAAAGCCTTGCCAGCGGTCATCTGCCTGCCACGGTGGCGCTGATCGGTGCGGTGATTATCACCGTACTCTACGCCCTGGCAGGAAAGCGATTATTTTGCAGCTGGGTCTGCCCGCTGAACCCGATTACCGATTTAGCAAACTGGTTACGCAGACGATTTGATCTCAATCAGTCTGCGACGATCCCTCGCCACATTCGCTACGTGCTGTTGGTGGTCATTCTGGTGGGATCCGCCTTAACTGGCTCGCTCATCTGGGAATGGATCAACCCCGTATCTCTGATGGGGCGTAGCCTGGTAATGGGATTCGGCAGCGGCGCGCTGCTTATTCTCGCGCTGTTTTTATTTGATCTACTGGTCGTTGAACACGGCTGGTGCGGGCATATTTGTCCGGTCGGCGCGCTGTATGGCGTGTTGGGTAGCAAAGGTGTGATTACCGTTGCGGCCACCGATCGGCAGAAATGTAACCGCTGTATGGATTGTTTTCATGTTTGCCCGGAACCGCATGTGCTACGTGCCCCGGTGCTGGATGAACAAAGCCCGGTGCAGGTCACCAGCCGCGATTGCATGACGTGCGGTCGCTGCGTGGATGTCTGTTCTGAGGATGTATTTACAATAACTACACGATGGAGTTCGGGAGCGAAATCATGAAAAGCCATGACCTGAAGAAAGCGCTGTGTCAATGGACGGCGATGCTGGCCCTGGTGGTGAGCGGCGCGGTTTGGGCGGCAAATGGCGTCGATTTTAGCCAGTCGCCGGAAGTATCCGGGACGCAGGAAGGGGCCATTCGGATGCCAAAAGAGCAGGATCGGATGCCGCTGAACTATGTGAATCAGCCGCCAATGATCCCGCATAGCGTTGAAGGTTATCAGGTAACGACCAATACCAACCGCTGCTTACAGTGCCACGGTGTTGAAAGCTATCGCACCACTGGCGCACCGCGCATCAGTCCTACTCACTTTATGGACAGCGACGGCAAAGTGGGCGCAGAAGTGGCTCCGCGTCGTTATTTCTGTCTGCAATGTCACGTACCGCAGGCCGATACCGCGCCAATCGTGGGGAATACCTTTACCCCATCAAAAGGTTACGGGAAATAAGAGGTTATTATGGGAAATTCTGACCGTAAGCCTGGTCTGATTAAGCGCCTGTGGAAATGGTGGCGTACCCCCAGCCGTCTGGCGCTGGGGACGCTGCTGTTGATCGGTTTTGTCGGCGGCATCGTCTTCTGGGGCGGCTTTAACACTGGGATGGAAAAAGCTAACACTGAAGAGTTTTGCATTAGCTGCCACGAAATGCGCAACACGGTGTATCAGGAATACATGGATTCCGTGCATTACAACAACCGTAGCGGCGTTCGTGCGACTTGTCCGGATTGTCACGTTCCGCACGAGTTTGTGCCGAAAATGATACGCAAGCTCAAAGCAAGTAAAGAGCTGTATGGTAAAATTCTGGGCGTTATTGACACGCCGCAGAAATTCGAAGCTCATCGCCTGACTATGGCACAGAATGAGTGGCGGCGAATGAAGGACAACAATTCGCAGGAGTGCCGTAACTGTCACAACTTCGAGTTTATGGATTTAACCGCCCAGAAAGGTGTTGCCGCGAAGATGCACGATCAAGCGGTGAAAGATGGGCAAACCTGTATTGACTGCCATAAAGGGATCGCGCACAAGCTACCCGATATGCGCGAAGTTGAACCAGGTTTTTAACAGGATGTCATTGCGTGGGGATGCTTGAAGCCAGAGAATTGCTCTGCGAGCGGGATGAACGAACCTTGTTTAGTGGTTTGTCATTTACGCTGAACGCAGGAGAGTGGGTACAAATCACCGGCAGCAACGGTGCGGGGAAGACAACGCTTCTTCGTCTGCTGACTGGGTTGTCTCGTCCTGACGCCGGTGAGGTTCTCTGGCAAGGGCAGCCCTTGCATCAGGTACGCGACAGCTACCATCAAAACCTGTTATGGATAGGCCATCAGCCGGGGATTAAAACCCGGCTGACGGCGTTAGAAAATCTGCACTTCTATCACCGTGACGGTGATACCGCACAATGTCTGGACGCTCTGGCGCAGGCCGGGCTTGCCGGATTCGAAGATATTCCCGTAAACCAGCTCTCTGCCGGGCAACAACGCCGCGTCGCGCTGGCGCGATTATGGCTGACCCGCGCTACGTTGTGGATCCTCGACGAACCTTTTACCGCGATTGACGTCAACGGCGTCGATCGTCTGACCCAGCGCATGGCGCAGCATACGGAGCAGGGGGGAATTGTGATTCTGACCACCCACCAGCCGCTCAACGTTGCTGAAAGTAAAATCCGCCGCATTTCTCTGACGCATACAAGGGGCGCATGATGTTCTGGCGCATTTTCCGTCTTGAGCTGCGCGTGGCGTTTCGCCATAGCGCCGAAATCGCTAACCCGCTGTGGTTCTTCCTGATTGTTATTACCCTTTTTCCACTTAGTATCGGTCCGGAGCCGCAATTGCTGGCGAGGATTGCTCCGGGAATTATCTGGGTGGCGGCGCTGCTTTCCTCTTTGCTGGCGCTGGAGCGACTGTTTCGTGACGATTTGCAGGACGGCAGTCTTGAACAACTGATGTTGTTGCCATTACCCTTGCCCGCCGTTGTGCTGGCGAAGGTGATGGCGCACTGGATGGTGACAGGTTTGCCTCTGCTCATTCTCTCACCACTGGTGGCATTGCTACTGGGAATGGACGTGTACGGTTGGCAAGTGATGGCGCTTACGCTGTTGTTGGGAACCCCCACGCTTGGCTTTCTTGGTGCGCCAGGCGTGGCGCTGACGGTCGGACTTAAGCGCGGTGGAGTGCTACTCAGTATTCTCGTGTTACCACTCACCATCCCCTTACTCATCTTTGCCACCGCTGCGATGGACGCGGCTTCGATGCATTTGCCCGTGGACGGGTATCTGGCAATTTTAGGCGCGTTGCTGGCTGGCACCGCGACATTAAGTCCTTTTGCGACGGCGGCAGCGTTACGAATCAGCATTCAATAACGCTGGATTACTGATTTTTGTTCGAGTCTGGTATCGAAACTATGTGGAAAACACTACATCAACTGGCGATCCCTCCACGGTTATATCAAATCTGTGGCTGGTTTATACCGTGGCTGGCAATCGCCAGTGTGGTCGTGCTCACCGTCGGCTGGATCTGGGGATTCGGCTTTGCTCCGGCTGATTATCAGCAAGGAAATAGCTACCGCATTATTTATCTACATGTGCCAGCGGCAATCTGGTCGATGGGTATTTATGCCTCGATGGCGGTAGCGGCGTTCATCGGTCTTGTCTGGCAGATGAAAATGGCTAACCTGGCGGTCGCGGCGATGGCGCCTATTGGCGCGGTATTTACTTTTATTGCCCTGGTTACCGGCTCTGCATGGGGAAAACCGATGTGGGGCACCTGGTGGGTGTGGGACGCGCGTCTGACTTCTGAACTGGTGCTGCTGTTTTTGTATGTTGGTGTGATTGCCCTGTGGCACGCCTTCGACGACCGCCGTCTGGCGGGCCGTGCGGCAGGTATTCTGGTGCTGATTGGCGTGGTGAATCTGCCGATTATTCATTATTCCGTGGAGTGGTGGAACACCCTACATCAGGGATCAACGCGGATGCAGCAAAGTATCGATCCGGCAATGCGTTCGCCGCTGCGCTGGTCGATTTTTGGCTTCCTGCTGCTTTCTGCCACGCTGACGCTAATGCGGATGCGCAATTTGATTTTGCTGATGGAAAAACGCCGTCCGTGGGTGAGTGAACTGATACTGAAAAGAGGCCGTAAATGACCCCTGCATTTGCTTCCTGGAATGAATTTTTCGCAATGGGCGGTTACGCCTTTTTTGTCTGGCTGGCGGTGGTGATGACCGTTATTCCGCTGGTGGCTTTGGTCGTGCACTCGGTGATGCGGCATCGCGCAATTTTGCGTGGTGTGGCGCAACAGCGGGCGCGTGAGGCGCGGTTACGTGCCATGCAACAGCAGGAGGCCGCATGAATATTCGCCGTAAAAATCGTTTGTGGATTGCCTGCGCCGTGTTGGCAGGTTTGGCGCTGACCATCGGTCTGGTGCTGTATGCGCTGCGCTCTAATATCGATCTTTTCTATACACCGGGAGAAATTCTCTACGGTAAGCGTGAAACGCAGCAGATGCCGGAAGTCGGTCAGCGTCTGCGCGTAGGCGGGATGGTGATGCCGGGTAGCGTGCAGCGCGATCCTGACTCACTGAAAGTGACGTTTACCATTTACGATGCTGAAGGTTCAGTGGATGTCTCTTACGAAGGCATTTTGCCGGACCTGTTCCGTGAAGGGCAGGGCGTTGTGGTTCAGGGCGAGCTGGAAAAAGGCAATCATATCCTCGCTAAAGAAGTACTGGCGAAACACGACGAAAACTACACGCCGCCAGAAGTTGAAAAGGCGATGGATGCTAACCATCGTCGCCCGGCAAGTTCTTATAAGGATCCCGCATCATGATGCCAGAAATTGGTAACGGACTGCTGTGCCTGGCGTTAGGGATTGCACTTTTGCTGTCTGTTTATCCGCTATGGGGTGTGGCGCGTGGAGATGCGCGGATGATGGCCTCCTCCCGGCTGTTTGCCTGGCTGCTGTTTATGTGCGTGGCTGGCGCGTTTCTGGTGCTGGTTAACGCCTTTGTGGTAAACGACTTCACCGTCACCTATGTCGCCAGTAACTCCAATACCCAGCTTCCGGTGTGGTATCGCGTGGCGGCCACGTGGGGGGCGCATGAAGGTTCGCTACTGCTGTGGGTGCTGCTAATGAGCGGCTGGACGTTTGCGGTGGCGATTTTTAGCCAGCGTATTCCGCTGGATATTGTGGCGCGCGTACTGGCGGTAATGGGGATGGTCAGCGTCGGCTTTTTGCTGTTCATTCTCTTTACCTCTAACCCGTTCTCACGCACATTGCCGAACTTCCCGATTGAAGGGCGCGACCTTAACCCGTTGTTGCAGGATCCGGGGCTGATCTTCCATCCGCCTCTGCTTTATATGGGGTACGTTGGTTTCTCGGTGGCATTTGCTTTTGCCATTGCTTCTTTGCTGAGTGGGCGTCTGGACAGCACTTATGCGCGTTTTACTCGTCCGTGGACGCTGGCTGCGTGGATCTTCCTGACGCTCGGCATCGTACTCGGTTCCGCGTGGGCCTATTACGAACTCGGCTGGGGCGGTTGGTGGTTCTGGGATCCGGTAGAAAATGCCTCGTTTATGCCGTGGCTGGTGGGGACTGCGCTGATGCACTCGCTGGCTGTCACTGAACAACGCGCCAGCTTCAAAGCGTGGACATTACTGCTGGCAATCAGTGCCTTCTCGCTGTGTCTGCTGGGGACCTTCCTCGTGCGTTCTGGCGTGCTGGTATCGGTACACGCGTTTGCGTCTGATCCGGCGCGCGGTATGTTTATCCTCGCCTTTATGGTGCTGGTGATTGGCGGTTCGCTGCTGCTGTTTGCCGCGCGTGGACACAAAGTTCGCTCACGCGTAAACAATGCGCTGTGGTCGCGGGAATCTTTGCTGCTAGCGAACAACGTTTTGCTGGTCGCCGCGATGCTGGTGGTATTGCTGGGGACGCTGCTACCGCTGGTGCACAAGCAACTGGGACTGGGCAGCATTTCGATTGGCGAACCGTTCTTTAACAGCATGTTTACCTGGCTGATGGTGCCATTTGCACTGGTGCTGGGCATTGGTCCGCTGGTGCGTTGGGGGCGCGACCGACCGCGTAAAATCCGCAATTTGTTGATTATCGCCTTCATCTCTACGCTGGTGTTGTCTCTGCTGTTGCCGTGGCTGTTCGAAAGCAAAGTTGTGGCGATGACGGTGCTCGGCCTGGCAATGGCCTGTTGGATTGCGGTGCTGGCAATTGCGGAAGCTGTGCTGCGTATTTCACGCGGCACGAAAACCACCTTCAGTTATTGGGGGATGGTGGCGGCTCACCTGGGGCTGGCGGTGACAATTGTTGGCATTGCCTTTAGCCAGAACTATAGCGTTGAGCGTGATGTGCGCATGAAGTCCGGCGATAGCGTCGATATTCATGAATATCGCTTCACCTTCCGTGATGTCAAAGAGGTGACTGGCCCGAACTGGCGTGGCGGTGTGGCGACTATCGGCGTAACGCGAGAGGGTAAACCGGAAACAGTGCTGTATGCGGAAAAACGTTATTACAACACTGCCGGGTCGATGATGACCGAAGCGGCGATTGACGGCGGCATCACGCGTGACCTGTACGCGGCGCTCGGTGAAGAGCTGGAAAACGGCGCGTGGGCTGTGCGTCTTTACTACAAACCGTTTGTTCGCTGGATTTGGGCGGGCGGGCTGATGATGGCGTTGGGCGGACTGCTGTGTCTGTTTGATCCTCGCTATCGTAAGCGCGTGAACCCGCAAAAAACTGCGCCGGAGGCTGTATGAAGCGCAAAGTATTGTTACTTCCTTTGATTATCTTCCTGGCGATTGCCGCGGCGCTGCTGTGGCAGCTGGCGCGTAATGCCGAAGGGGATGATCCGACCAATCTGGAATCGGCGCTCATTGGCAAGCCTGTGCCGAAATTTCGCCTCGAATCACTGGACAATCCGGGGCAGTTTTATCAGGCGGATGTGCTGACTCAGGGCAAACCGGTGCTGCTTAACGTCTGGGCGACCTGGTGTCCGACCTGCCGTGCGGAACATCAATATCTGAATCAGCTTTCTGCGCAGGGCATTCGCGTGGTCGGCATGAACTATAAAGACGATCGCCAGAAGGCAATCAGCTGGCTGAAAGAGCTGGGCAATCCTTACGCGCTAAGCCTGTTTGATGGCGACGGCATGTTAGGGCTGGATCTCGGTGTCTATGGCGCGCCGGAAACGTTCCTTATTGACGGCAACGGCATCATTCGCTATCGCCATGCGGGCGATCTCAATCCTCGCGTCTGGGAAGAAGAGATCAAGCCGCTGTGGGAGAAATACAGTAAGGAGGCCGCACAATGAGGTTTTTATTGGGTGTGCTGATGCTGATGATCTCCGGTTCAGCGCTGGCGACCATCGATGTGTTGCAGTTTAAAGATGAAGCACAGGAACAACAGTTCCGTCAGCTCACTGAAGAACTGCGCTGCCCGAAATGCCAGAACAACAGCATTGCCGATTCCAACTCGATGATTGCCACCGACCTGCGCCAGAAAGTGTACGAACTGATGCAGGAAGGTAAAAGCAAGCAGGAGATTGTCGATTATATGGTGGCGCGTTACGGCAACTTCGTCACTTACGATCCGCCGTTAACGCCGCTGACCGTCTTGCTGTGGGTGCTGCCAGTGGTGGCTATTGGTATCGGCGGTTGGGTTATTTATGCCCGCTCGCGGCGGCGTGTACGGCTGGTTGTGGAGGAGTTTCCTGAACAAAGCGTGCCGGAAGGTAAGCGTGCCGGATTTGCTGTTTACCTGCCGGGTATTGTTGTGGCATTGATTGTGGCAGGTGTCGGCTACTACCAGACTGGCAATTATCAGCAGGTAAAAATCTGGCAGCAGGCCACGGCGCAGGCTCCGGCATTGCTGGACAGGGCGCTGGATCCGAAAGCCGATCCGCTCAATGAAGAAGAGATGTCGCGCCTTGCACTGGGAATGCGTACTCAACTGCAAAAAAATCCGGGAGATATAGAAGGCTGGATTATGTTGGGCCGCGTTGGCATGGCGCTGGGTAACGCCAGTATCGCGACCGATGCATATGCTACTGCGTATCGCCTCGATCCGAAGAACAGTGATGCCGCACTGGGTTATGCGGAAGCGTTGACACGTTCATCTGATCCCAGCGACAACCGCCTCGGCGGCGAACTGCTGCGTCAGTTGGTGAGAACGGACCATAGCAATATCCGTGTGTTAAGCATGTATGCGTTTAATGCCTTTGAGCAGCAGCGATTTGGCGAAGCCGTTGCCGCGTGGGAGATGATGTTGAAACTCTTACCTGCTAACGATACTCGCCGTGCGGTGATTGAACGCAGTATCGCGCAGGCGATGCAGCATTTATCACCACACGAAAGTAAATAAGAAGAAGCCCGATGGTGATGCCATCGGGGCCAGATTGATAACAAAGTGCGCTTTGTTTATACCGGATGCGGCGTAAACGCCTCATCCGACCTACAAAATCGTGCGAATTTAATACATTACTCGATCCGCGTAGGCCTGATAAGCGTAGCGCATCAGGCAGTTTTGCGTTTGTCATCAATATCAGCCCGATGGTAAATCCATCGGGCTATTTTTTTATTGCGCCCCGCGTTGTTGCAGGAACAGAATGGTGGCCGCCACGCGTGAGCGGACGTTGAGTTTACGCAGCAGATTGCGGATATGGACTTTTACCGTCTGCTCAGAAATATTCAGTACCGAAGCGATCTGCTTATTGGACAGTCCTTGTGCCAGTTCGTGCAGAACATCTAATTCACGCTCCGTTAGCACGCTGAAGGGGTCTTCTTCAGCGCCAAACATTTCACGCTCGCGTAAGTACTGACTTACGCGTTCACTAAAGACTTTGCTACCTTTTGCTCCGGCGCGAATCGCTTCCAGCAACACTTCCGGATCGCTATCTTTCAACAGATAACCGTCAGCGCCTGCGTCTATCAATGCAAAGATATCGCTGGAGGCATCTGAAACGGTCAGGATTATAATTTGCGCGGTAACGCCATCCCTGCGCAAGGCATTGAGGGTATCCAGGCCACTCATACCTTTCATATTGAGATCCAGCAAGATCACGTCGATATCCAGTCTATTCGCCAGATCGATAGCACTAGCGCCGTCGCCTGCTTCGGCGACCACTTCAAAGCCAGGGTCAAGCTCCAGTAACTGACGAACACCGCGTCGCATAAGTGGATGATCATCCACAATCAGCACCTGAAAAGGCGTTGCTTCAGGCATAGTAGTCTCCTGAGGTTTTATTAGAATCATTATGTTTGAGCGTAGCGTTGGTTACGCTACCAGGCGCGTGAATGTTACCCCATTTTATGTATGGGCATGTAGTGAAAACTGTAAGTGTGGGTAGAAGGGGAATGACGTAGATATAAAAAAACCAACCTTTGCGGTTGGTTTTCTTGGGATTTTGGTCGGCACGAGAGGATTTGAACCTCCGACCCCCGACACCCCATGACGGTGCGCTACCAGGCTGCGCTACGTGCCGACTCGTGGCTGCTTATACTACCGTTTTCCACACCGATTGCAAGTAAGATATTTTGCTAACTGATTTATAATTAATCAGTTAGCGATAAAACGCTTCTCGTCTGTCAGCACCTGCAATAACAAACTCAACTGTGGTTTTTCGTCTCTCACTCTTTCACCACGTAAGTTGTAAGTGCGGTATTTACCGTTATTGTTCAGTACTAGCGTCATTTTCGGTGTGGTAATTGCCAGCGTATCGTTATCCGCGGCTGTTACCCAGTAATGACGGCGCTCAGGGTTGAACAAGTCCTGACCTTGTGAGTATTCGCTGGCAGGCGTACTGACGTGTAGCAGGCGTTGCATCAGCGTGGTCATAAGATCAGTATGATCGGTCAAGGCATTAATACGCTGTGCCGGTGTGCCTGGCCAGTGAATGACTAATGGCACCTGAAGATGGCCACGTGACCAGTCAAAGGTTTCTTCATCTTCGCTCAGCGGAATGCCGCGACCAGCAGTGATAATCACCACCGTGTTGTCCAGTTTCCCGGATTCACGTAACGCATTCAGGACGCGATTGATCTGGTCATCGACATTACCAGCTGCGCGGCTATATTTCCGGGCAAATGCTTGCTGATTGCTGTCGTCAATATTGGTGCCATTGAAAGATACCCACGAGAACCAGCGGTTATCTTCTTGCGCGTAGCGGCCAAGCCAGTTGATCCACTGCGTGGCGGTCTGCTCATCGGATTGTGTATGTACGCTCGGCATGGAGAAGTCTGACAACAATGCCTGGCGATACAGCGGACTGGTAAAGCCATCTGACGAGAATAAGCCCAACTGATAGCCTTGCTGGTTGAGCGCGGTAATTAACGCCGCAGGCGTACGGGTCGACAGAATACCGTCCATATAGCTTGGCGAGATGCCATAGAACAAGCCAAAGATACCGTTGTCGGTGGTGTTGCCGGAACTCATATGGCGCGTGAACGAAATATTTTGTTCGGCAAAACCCGCCAGTGCAGGCATCTGCTTCTCGTAGCGTGAGTAGTTCAGGCCATCGACAGTAATCAACAACACATTTTGCCCGGTGCCCATATCGCGGTAGCGCAATTCGCTTAACGGATACTGTACGGAAACAGCGTCTGGATTGCCTTGCTCGATCAGACGGCGTTGATACTCCTGCGCATCAAGCAGACCATGCTTCTCAAGAAAACGTCGCGCCGTCATCGGGTACGAAAGCGGCAGGTTAGCGCGCTGCATGGTGATAGGGCGATAGAAGTTAGCATCGGCCCAGATATACACCATGTGTGAGGCGATAAAGGCGATAAATAAGAATGCGGCCAGCGGACGGGCGAAGCGTCGACGACGCGTCAGACTGCGCAGCTTTTGCCAGCTCCACGTCGCAAACACCAGTTCAATCAATAAAATAACTGGCACGCTGATAAACATTAGCTGCCAGTCGCGCGCCATCTCATTCTCGTCCGGATTGATAACCAACTGCCAGACGATGGGGTTAAGATGGAGATGGAAACGGGTAAAGACTTCGCTGTCGATCAGTAACAGCGTCATTCCCACAGTGGCCAGAATGACGGACAAAAACCTCATTAGCCTCTGTGAGCCGACGATAAAGGTCAGCGGGAAGAGGATCAGCAAGTAGGTGGCGAACACCAGAAAGCTGAAGTGGCCGATAATGCTTACATAGGAATAAATACGACCCGCAAGCGTTGTCGGCCAGTCGGCGATAAACAGGTAACGACTGCCAATGACAAGTGAGAGCAGAATGTTGAACAGTGCAAACCAGTGCCCCCAGCTGACCATCTGGGAGACTTTTTCACGGTAGCGCTGACGATGAGTTACCATAACCTGTTATCTGTTTCCCTTAGTGCGCTTTGTCTTCGTTGATCGAGGACTGCAAAGCGCGGGCAAAAGAGTTGGCAATTGCCTGGCGTTGAGCCGGGGCAATGCTGGTATTGATAAGGTTAGTGACCATGTTGCCTAACACCATCAGGGAAAGGTCGGTCGGAGCCTTATGTTTTTCCAGTACGTTGAGCAGCTCTGCGAGCAATTGTTCAACCTGTTCATCACTGTAGCGGGAAATTTGTGGCATAAATCGAAATCAGTTAGTTGATGAAAGGGCAACATATTACCGTAGCAACGGTTTTTTTTCTGCTTTTTTATGCTTTCAATCATTCTCCTTACGCAGCCTTCTGTAAAATGGCCGCCAACTTTTATTGCGTCGCTTTACCGGTGGTGGTTGAATACCGCCCGGTCTTAAAGGAGAGTTTATCATGAGTCTGGATATCAACCAGATTGCTCTGCACCAGCTTATCAAGCGTGATGAGCAGAACCTTGAGCTGGTGTTGCGCGATTCATTGCTGGAACCGACGGAAACCGTCGTTGAGATGGTGGCAGAGCTGCATCGGGTCTATAGCGCCAAGAACAAAGCCTACGGATTGTTCAGCGAAGAGAGTGAACTGGCGCAGACGCTGCGCCTACAGCGTCAGGGCGAAGAGGACTTTCTGGCATTTAGCCGTGCGGCAACCGGTCGCCTGCGTGACGAACTGGCGAAATATCCTTTTGCTGATGGCGGTTTCGTCCTGTTTTGCCACTATCGTTATCTGGCAGTTGAGTATTTGCTGATTTGCGTGCTGAGCAATCTAAGCAGTATGCGCGTCAACGAAAATCTCGACATCAACCCGACCCATTATCTTGATATCAATCATGCGGATATTGTGGCGCGTATTGATTTAACTGAGTGGGAAACCAATCCGGAATCGACACGCTACCTGACTTTCCTGAAAGGGCGAGTCGGACGCAAAGTGGCGGATTTCTTTATGGATTTCCTCGGTGCCAGCGAAGGGTTGAACGCCAAAGCGCAAAACCGCGGTCTGTTGCAAGCGGTCGACGACTTCACCGCAGAAGCGCAACTGGATAAAGCAGAACGGCAGAACGTTCGCCAGCAAGTTTATAGCTATTGTAATGAGCAATTGCAGGCGGGTGAGGAGATTGAACTGGAGTCGCTGTCAAAAGAGTTGGCGGGCGTCAGCGAAGTCAGCTTCACGGAGTTTGCTGCTGAAAAAGGGTACGAACTGGAAGAGAGCTTCCCGGCAGACCGCAGCACGCTGCGTCAGTTGACGAAGTTTGCCGGTAGCGGCGGTGGTTTGACCATTAACTTTGATGCGATGCTGTTAGGCGAACGGATTTTCTGGGACCCGGCGACCGATACGCTGACCATTAAAGGTACGCCGCCGAATTTGCGCGATCAATTGCAGCGCCGGACGTCTGGCGGGAACTAAATCTCCAACGCGAATGTTTCTTTTTAGAGAAACAGTTGCGGGGTAATCACAATTCTTGTCAATCAGTGAGTAAGATAACTTGCTGATTGACCTTTCATTCGAAAATATTTTCTCTGTTATCATATTAAGTGTTGCAGTAAATATTTTTCTCTTCCTCTTTATTCGATAATAAATCGGTCTGGTAACTATTTCCGCCGTTTTTTGTGAGCTGTAACACTGGAAAAAACATTCTGTTTAATTATATTGAGTTTTCCTGGCGTTATATTTTGTTATTTGCTTTGCCTATATAAAATGCAAATATATTTTTAATGTCAATATTATTGCCGTTATGTTTGACTCATTATATTAATCGTATGAATGATTTTAAGGATTCACCGCATGGAGCAAGAAAATCCTGAAGATAAAAAGTGTTGTCGACCGAAAAAAACGTTCTCTTTAACCAGAAAGTTACTGGTATGTTTTATCTTTACCCTCATTGTATTCAGTGGCTGTTTATTTGTCGTCATGAACACGGTCATTCACAACACAAGCACTGACAGCTTTTGCCTGGGTTGTCATGAAATGAAAGACAACATCCTCACCGAGAGCTTCAAAAAATCCATTCATGGCAGTAATCGTACTGGCGTGAAGGTCGCTTGTGCCGATTGCCATATTCCTGATGAATTTGTCCCTAAGATGATCAGAAAAGCCCACGCCGTTAAAGAGGTTTGGGGTCATATGACAGGCGTAATTGATACGGCTGAAAAATTCGATGCACATCGTGGTGAAATGGCAAAAGCGGAATGGGCAAGAATGAAAGCAAATAATTCGCAGGAGTGCAGAAACTGCCACGATATTTCTAAATTACAGAAAAAATTTATGGCGCCGTTCCATGAGGCTTCTCTTAAAGAGGGGAAAACATGTATTGATTGTCATGCCGGCATTGCACATAAATTACCAGCAGTTGCAACAGCAGTGCATTAGTCATTAATACATGAATGTCATGTCTGTTTGGTTTCAAATAAAAACAAGAAGGGTTTCATGTTGATTTAAATTTTTATGCAAAAGGACCATGTTATGAGGAAACTAAAAAGGGGATTCTTATTAGCTGGGGTATTAACGGCGCTTTCCCTAAGCGCCTATGCTGACAGAAATATGAATAAGATCCCGCATATCAATCTGTCGAATCCATCCGTCGAACCAGTTAGTGAGAGAATAATCCAAACAGATGTTGTTGTTATTGGCGGTGGGCTTTCTGGCATGTCCGCAGGGTTGACTGCAGTACAGGGCGGAGCCAAGGTTGTTATTTTTGAAAAACTACCAAGCCTTGGAGGGGCAGGCGTTTATCCTGAAGGCAGTTTAGGCATTGGCACCCTTATGCAGAAAAAAGAGGGGAAAGGTGCCACGCTAAATCAAGCCTTTGGTAAGGCGATCGATTTCCATCACTGGCGAGCCAATGCCAGTGCATTGCACGCATTAATGAAAAACTCAGGCGAAACCATTGATTGGGTTGCCAGTAATGGCGTTGAGTTTACGACCTTAAAAACCACCATTTATCCTCAGTCAGATTCATTATGGACCTGGCATATGTATAAGCATAACGGTGCATCTGTTACTAAAAGCTTTTACAAGAAGATCCTTGATGGCGGTGGTCAAATCTACACCGAAACTCCTGTTAAGAAGATTATTCGCGATAAACAAAGCGGTGATGTCGTTGGCGTCGAAGCGGTTAATAGCGTAACAGGGGAAAAAATCATTGCCTATGGTAAAGGTGTGATTGTGGCGACCGGTGGTTTTGCCAACAACCGTGACATGATTGAAAAATACATCACCGATGTGAATCAGAAAAACATGGTGCCGGTCAAACTACGTGGCCCCCTGATTGATGGACGCGAAGGCGATGGTATCAAAATGGGGCAAGACATTGGCGCTGATACTGCCGGGATGCAAACCATTGCTGGCAATAGCCATATGTCGATCAAGACCCTCCTATCCGTCAGTTTAATGGCGCGGATTACCAAAAACAGGCCAGAACATCATTAAGCCAGCCATTCCTGTGGATTAACCGACAAGGCGAGCGTTTCTTTGATGAGTCACTCGGTTCCAGTTTTACCCTCGTTTATAACGCTATCACCATGAATGGCGGAGTCATGTATTCCGTCTGGGATGACGCAATGCGTCAGAAGATGGTTAACGAAGGGCCGGTCACGCCGTTTAACGCCATTGTGTTGCCAGGGCAACCGATGAAGGCGCTGGATCAGGCGATCGAGATCGGCATGAAAGAAGGGTGGTTGTTTAAAGGTGAAACGTTGGACGATCTGGCAAAACAGATCAATGTTCCTGCAGACAATCTGAAAGCGACGATTGCGAAAGTAAACAAGTATACGGATGAAGGTTTCGATCCTGACTGGGGGCGCAAGAAAGAGCATCTGTTTAAATTTCAGGATAAAGGACCGTATTACGCCGTGAAAGGTATTCGGGCTTATTTCCTGACGCTGGGTGGTTTGAAAATGAACAGCGATCTGCAGGTCTACGATACCAATGAGAAGATTATCCCGGGTCTGTATGTTGTCGGGCAGGATATGGGCGGTCTGTATGACAGCTCCTATGATTTGGTACTTGAAGGATCGGCTTCTGGCTTTGCGTTGACGTCGGGACGTATGGCAGCGAAACATATTATAAGCACCAGAATGCAGGCACAGGGAGGTGGCAAATGAGCAAGCTATTGAAGAACATTGTCACAATCATTCTTGCTGGCGTAATGTGCACCGTTATCGGTATGGTTTCTGCCAGTGCACAAGAGATTGTTGGCATGAAAATGCACAAGACCATTGGTCTGGAATGTAATAACTGCCATGTTGATGATGTTAAAGCCAACAAGAATATGACGCCAACGTGCGTTAGCTGCCATGCGCCTGGTGAGCGTTATTATCATGGTAAGAAGGATTCAGAAGGTAACTCAGTGTTAAAAGAGTATCCGGAGTCGGGTAAAACACGAGTTGCTTCTTTCCATGACTCTCATGGCGGGGAAATTCGCTGTACGGTATGCCATACGTCACATGAGAAGGAACCACAGCCACTCTATTGCAACAACTGCCATCAGTTTGATGTGAAGATTAAGTAGTGCAGGTATTTGTCAGTCGCTAAAAAAGAAAACGGCCCGTAAAGGCCGTTTTCTTTTGTTCAACTTATTCAGCAATTAAGCGCGAACGAAGTCGATGTGCTGCAGCTTCGGTTTGTACGGATGACGCTGTACGTCCTGAGCTTTAACTTTGATTTCTTTACCGTCAACAACGATGGTCAGAACTTCGCTGTAGAATTCAGCTTTAGCTTGCATGTTCATGACTTTGTCGTGATCCAGCTCGATAGCCAGCGGCGCTTCTTTGCCACCGTAGATGATTGCTGGGAACTTGTTAGCGGCACGCAGGCGGCGGCTCGCACCCTTACCCTGCTCTTTACGTACTTCTGCGTTGATAGTAAACATTTCTTTCTCTCTTAAATGATTCCTGCTACAGGCGACCCAGCAACAGGTAAGTGATCTGCTTTGCGTATGCAAAAGCGGGCGAGATTCTATACTCAATCGCCTTATACATCAATCAAAACTACCATTAACCGCGTAATTCGTGCGCCCGCCGAAAACGACCTTCGTAATCGAATATTTTTTCACGCACCTGCCAGTACTGGCCTTTCATTCGTGCGACGACAAAATCCGGATGGCGCAATAAGGCTTGTTGGGCGAGGATATCGGCAGCGGTGATCCAACGCAAAGGGATGCCCGGTGTACGCGTATGCGGGCGGATAAAAAGCTGTTCGAAGGCAGTACGCTGGGCGGGCGTTTGCAGACGGAAACGCTCACTCACATCAGCGCCGTCTTCATCGTAATAGGTGATTTTCAACCATTCGCCTTTCTCGTCGTGCCCATGCTGCAAAGACATGCCGCTACAGCGTAATACCAGGGCGTCTTTCAGTCGTAGCGCCGCTTTTAACATATCATCCGGGTCAACCAGAATGGTGTCACATTCGCGGCAACGGCGGGCGGCAATATCGTTTTCCGCGTTACATTGCGGGCAATTTTTAAAACGGAAACGGAAGTCACACTGTTCGCGATGGCCGTCGTCATCTTCAAACCATCCCTGACAGCGGCGACCAAAGTGTTCAATCAATGTCCCGTCGGCGGTCGTTTTGCCCCAAAAGGTGTTGGCAAAACCGCAGGCAGGGCAGAAAACCTGTACCGGAACGTTGTCACTTTTGCCTTTCGGTGTACCAACTTCCGGTGCGTAGAGGTCATGAGGATTGCCCGCATAATCGAGAATTAAGCAATCTGTTTTACCCGGCGCCAGACGCAGACCGCGCCCGACAATTTGTTGGTAAAGACTCACTGATTCGGTAGGGCGCAGAATGGCGATAAGATCGACGTGCGGGGCGTCAAATCCGGTGGTCAGCACCGCAACGTTGACCAGATAGCGAAAACGCTGGGCTTTAAAATTTTCAATTAATACATCGCGCTCAGCGCCGGGCGTGTCGCCAGTAATCAGTGCAGCATCTTCTGCGGGTAGCAAACCGACAATCTCTTTTGCGTGTTCAACCGTCGCGGCGAAAATCATCACCCCTTTACGCTTTTCGGCGAACTCCATAATCTGGCTGATGATGTGCGGTGTAATGCGTTGCTGTTTTTTCAGCTCGCGGTTGAGATCAGCTTCGCTGAACAGCCCGTTACTCTGTGCCTGCAAGCGGCTGAAATCGTATTGCACTACCGGCATATCCAGCCGTTCTGGTGGCGTCAGATAGCCGTGTTTAATCATATAACGCAGCGGCAGCTCATAAATGCAGTCACGGAAAAGGGCTTTCTCATCGCCGCGTACCATGCCGTGATAATGGAACTGATAAATCCAGCCTTTGCCCAGTCGAAAAGGCGTGGCAGTCAGCCCCAGCAGGCGTAAGTGGGGATTCACTTTTGTCAGGTGAGTGAGGATTTGCTGATACTGGCTCTCTTCGTCGTCACCAATACGGTGGCATTCATCGACAATCAACAGCGAAAATTCACCCTGAAAGGCATCAAGATTACGGGCGACCGATTGCACGCTGCCAAATACTACTTTACCGTAGCTCTCCTTGCGTTTTAGCCCGGCGGCAAAAATATCGGCTTCCAGCCCCAACGCCTGGTATTTAGCATGGTTCTGCGCCACCAGTTCTTTGACGTGTGCCAGCACCAGAACTCGACCACGCGCCAGCCGTGCCAGTTCGGCAATCACCAGGCTTTTACCTGCTCCGGTAGGCAGCACGATAACGGCAGGGGTTTTATGACGACGAAAATGGTTGAGCGTGGCATCCACGGCTTCTTGCTGGTATGGACGAAGTGTAAAAATCATGGTTTAGCGTAGGTAGATTAATCTGCTAATAGTATGCCACGGATCTTTTTCCCTTGAGGGAAGTTATTAGACCGCTATACTGGGCAGACAACAGTTCTGATTTTCGGGTCTATGCCCGACCTCCGTTTTTTACAGGCAAAATCACACACATGCGACTTGATAAATTTATCGCACAGCAACTCGGTGTTAGCCGTGCTATTGCCGGGCGTGAAATCCGCGGCAATCGTGTCACCGTCGATGGCGAAATCGTCCGCAATGCAGCGTTCAAACTGCTCCCTGAGCACGATGTAGCTTATGACGGCAATCCGCTGGCGCAGCAACACGGCCCGCGTTATTTCATGCTCAACAAGCCCCAGGGCTATGTTTGCTCAACTGATGACCCGGATCACCCAACGGTGCTCTATTTTCTGGATGAACCTGTGGCGTGGAAACTGCACGCGGCGGGGCGGTTGGATATTGATACCACCGGTCTGGTGCTGATGACTGACGACGGTCAGTGGTCGCATCGCATTACTTCTCCGCGTCATCATTGCGAGAAGACCTATCTGGTGACGCTTGAATCACCCGTAGCTGACGATACGGCAGAGCAATTTGCTAAAGGCGTACAGCTGCATAACGAAAAAGATCTCACTAAGCCAGCGGTGCTGGAAGTGATTACCCCTACGCAGGTCCGTCTGACCATCAGTGAAGGGCGTTATCATCAGGTGAAACGCATGTTCGCCGCCGTGGGTAACCACGTGGTTGAGCTGCATCGTGAACGCATTGGCGGTATTACTCTGGATGAAGATTTAGCCCCAGGTGAATATCGTCCATTAACTGCAGAAGAAATTGCCAGCGTCGGTTAACACTTTCATTTTATTCAGGAGCCCGTTGTGACCACTCGACAGCATTCGTCGTTTGCTATTGTCTTTATCCTTGGCCTTTTGGCCATGTTAATGCCGCTGTCGATTGATATGTATCTGCCCGCGCTGCCAGTGATTTCAGCGCAGTTTGGTGTGCCAGCGGGCAGCACGCAGATGACCCTGAGTACTTATATTCTGGGTTTTGCGTTGGGGCAGTTAATCTACGGGCCGATGGCGGATAGCTTCGGGCGCAAGCCGGTTGTCCTCGGTGGTACGCTGGTGTTTGCCGCGGCGGCGGTGGCGTGCGCGCTGGCGCAAACCATCGATCAGCTGATTGTGATGCGTTTCTTCCACGGTCTGGCTGCGGCTGCGGCCAGCGTGGTTATCAACGCTTTGATGCGCGATATCTACCCGAAAGAAGAGTTCTCGCGGATGATGTCGTTTGTCATGCTGGTGACCACCATTGCACCGTTGATGGCACCGATTGTTGGCGGTTGGGTGCTGGTGTGGTTGAGCTGGCATTACATCTTCTGGATCCTCGCTGTGGCGGCAATTCTGGCTTCGGCAATGATCTTCTTCCTGATCAAAGAAACGTTACCGCCGGAGCGTCGCCAACCGTTCCACATTCGTACCACTATCGGTAACTTTGCTGCGCTGTTCCGCCATAAGCGTGTCCTGAGTTATATGCTGGCCAGTGGTTTCAGCTTTGCCGGGATGTTCTCGTTCTTAAGCGCTGGACCGTTTGTCTACATTGAAATCAACCACGTTGCGCCGGAAAACTTTGGTTATTACTTTGCGCTAAACATTGTTTTCCTGTTCGTGATGACCATCTTTAACAGCCGTTTCGTTCGCCGTATTGGCGCGTTAAATATGTTCCGCTCGGGGTTATGGATACAATTTATTATGGCGGCGTGGATGGTTATCAGCGCGCTACTGGGGCTGGGATTCTGGTCGCTGGTGGTTGGCGTTGCGGCGTTTGTGGGCTGCGTATCGATGGTGTCTTCTAACGCGATGGCGGTCATTCTGGATGAGTTCCCCCATATGGCGGGAACTGCGTCGTCGCTGGCAGGAACCTTCCGTTTTGGTATTGGCGCCATTGTTGGCGCACTGCTTTCGCTGGCGACGTTTAACTCTGCATGGCCAATGATCTGGTCCATTGCTTTCTGTGCGACTAGTTCCATTCTCTTCTGTCTTTACGCCAGTCGACCGAAAAAACGGTGATCTATTGCACAACGGGGAAGCTAAAAGGCTTCCTTTGTTGATGCATGTCAACCGCAAATCTATCATTCCCCCGATATATGTTTATTTTATGTAAACTCAATTTATGTAAAAAGTCACATCATTGTAGTTAAAAAGGTTGAGTTAGATCGCAGAAACGGGTACATATAGCCCCGCAAACGTGACCACGCCCGCAGATATCATTTAAATCAGAACAATAGCGGCCACGCAGGCGAGGCATCAATCTTTACGATCTGTTGAAGGACAGATTGTTGATGATGTGTTAAAATTAATGTAAATAAATTGTGAAGTAAATGTGCTTCCGGGGAAAATAAGTGACTTCATTACAACTCTCAATCGTCCATCGACTGCCGCAGAACTATCGTTGGTCTGCTGGTTTCGCAGGTTCGAAAGTTGAACCGATTCCGCAAAATGGACAGTGCGGCGACAACAGCCTGGTGGCGCTTAAATTACTTAGCCCGGATGGCGATAACGCATGGTCGGTGATGTACAAACTAAGTCAGGCATTAAGCGATATTGAAGTTCCGTGCTCTGTTCTCGAGTGCGAAGGTGAGCCGTGCCTGTTTGTAAATCGCCAGGACGAGTTTGCTGCAACATGCCGATTGAAAAATTTTGGTGTGGCAATTGCCGAACCCTTCTCAAACTACAATCCATTTTAAGCATTAGCTCAACGCCAGTAGCTGACGCGTATACTCCTGCTGCGGTGCGGCAAACACGCGCGCGCACGGTCCTTGTTCCACCACTTCTCCCTGTCGCAGCACGATAACCTGATGACACAACGCGCGGACAACGTGCAAATCATGGCTGATAAACAAATAGGCCAGTTGATGCTTTTGTTGCAATGATTTCAATAGCGTCAATATTTGCGCCTGTACCGTTTTGTCGAGCGATGATGTTGGTTCATCAAGAATGATCAGCGAAGGCTTAAGAATCAATGCCCTGGCAATCGCAATACGTTGCCGCTGACCACCCGAGAACTCCGCCGGATAACGGTGGCGCGTTTCAGGATCTAACCCCACTTCATGCATCACTGCTATCACTTGTTCTTCGCGTTGCACGGCAGAGAGCGTCGGCTGGTGAACCCGTAAGCCTTCCTCAATAATCTGCAACACGTTGAGTCGTGGGTTGAGCGAGGAGTTTGGATCCTGAAATACCACCTGAATGCGATGGCGGATTGGTAATAGCTGGCGGCGATTTAAATTTTGTAATGGCTGACCGTCAAAGACGATGCTGCCCTGAGAGTTAATCAACCGCAGTAGCGCCAGCCCCGTTGTGCTTTTGCCGGAACCGGACTCGCCCACTAAACCCAGCGTTTCACCCGCCCGTAGCGTAAAACTGACGCTTTTCACCACCACATTATGATCGACGACGCGCTTCAGGAGCCCTTTGCGAATGGGGAAGGCGACCTGAAGCTGTTCAACATCAAGCAACGTTGAGGCCGCTTCTGGCAACGGCACCGGGTCGCCTGACGGTTCGCTGTTGAGTAGCTTTTGTGTATAAGGATGTTCAGGGGAGGCAAAGAGCGTAACGGCGTTATTTTGCTCCACACTGCGACCGTTTTGCATTACCGCCACACGGTGGGCCAGTTTTCTGACAATGCTGAGGTTATGAGTAATAAACAGCATGCCCATATTCAGCTCGCCTTGCAGTTCGCGCAAAAGCTGCAAAATCTGCGCCTGGACAGAGACGTCCAGTGCGGTGGTTGGTTCATCGGCAATTAATAATTCCGGTCGCGTTAACAGCGCCATCGCAATCATCACCCGCTGGCGTTCGCCGCCGGAGAGCTGATGCGGGTAATCTGTCAGCCGTTTTGCCGCCTGACGGATACCGACGCGATCAAGGCAGTTAAGAATTTCGCCACGAGCCGCTTCCCGACGCATTCCGCGGTGGAGTGAAAGCACTTCATAAAGCTGTTTTTCCAGGGTATGCAATGGGTTTAATGACACCATCGGCTCCTGGAAAATCATGGCAATCTTATTTCCCCGCACGCCACGCAATGTTTGCTCGTTGGCATGAAGCAGCGATTCTCCATGAAAACGGATATCGCCAGAGAGATATTCAACCGGCGGGGAAGGGAGCAGACGTAAAATTGACAGCGCGGTAACGCTTTTGCCAGAACCTGACTCACCCACCAGCGCCAGCGTTTCGCCAGCCTCAATGTGTAGTGAAACATCATTCACTACGGTACGAACAGTTTGCTGATGGCGAAAACCCACCGACAAATTTTCAATCGCTAACAGAGTTTGCGTCATGCTACACCGCCTTATTAGGATCAAATGCGTCGCGGACGGCTTCACCAATAAAGATCAGCAAAGACAACAATATCGCCACCGACAAGAAGGCAGTGATCCCAAGCCACGGAGCCTGAAGGTTATTTTTCCCTTGTAGCAGCAGTTCGCCGAGTGATGGTGAACCGAGCGGCAGACCGAAGCCGAGGAAATCGAGCGAGGTCAGGGTGGTTATCGAACTACATAAAATAAACGGTAAAAAGGTGAGGGTCGCGACCATGGCATTAGGCAACATATGACGCAGGATAATACTGCGATCGCTGACGCCAAGCGCCTGCGCCGCGCGGATGTAGTCGAAATTACGGGTACGTAAAAACTCCGCCCGCACCACGCCGACCAGACTCATCCAGCCAAACAAGACAGTAATTGCCAGCAGCCACCAGAAGTTAGGCTGTACGACGCTGGAAAGCAGAATAATCAAAAACAGCGTCGGCATCCCCGACCATACTTCAATAAAGCGTTGCCCCCAGAGATCGACTTTACCGCCGTAATAACCTTGCAGCGCCCCCGCCAGCACGCCCATTACACTGGAGCAGAGTGTCAACATCAGACCAAACAGAACCGAGATCCGCGTGCCATACAGAATGCGCGCCAGCACATCGCCACCGTTGGCATCCGTTCCCAGCCAGTTTTGCCGGGAAGGTGGGGAGGGGAAGGGCTTGTCGGTGGAAAAGTTGATACTGGTAGCACCAAAGCGAATCGGTGCCCACAGTACCCAGCCGTTATTTTCCAGCCGTTGTTTCAGCCACGGGTCCTGATAATCAGCCTGACTTGCCAGCGGGCCGCCAAAATCGCTTTCGCTGTAGTTTTTCAATAACGGGAAATACCAACTGCCGTCATAACGCACCAGCAACGGTTTATCGTTGGCGATCAGTTCAGAGCACAAACTCAAACCAAACAAAACGAGAAAAATCCATAACGACCAGTAGCCGCGACGGTTATGACGAAAACGCGCCCAACGGGCCTGATTGACGGGGCTGAGTCGCGACATTAGCGTCCCTCAAAATCAATACGAGGATCGACCAGCGTATAGCTGATATCGCTGACAATATTCAGCAGCAGGCCAATCAGGGTGAAAATGTACAGGGTGCCAAACATCACCGGATAATCGCGCGAGACAGTCGCTTCGTAGCCCAGTAAACCGAGGCCATTGAGCGAAAACATCACCTCAATCAGCAGCGAGCCGGTGAAAAACATGCTGATAAAAGTCGCCGGAAAACCGGCAATCACCAGCAGCATGGCGTTGCGGAACATATGTTTCCAGAGAATATTTTTCTCACTTACCCCTTTCGCACGCGCGGTCACCACGTATTGCTTACGCACTTCATCAAGGAATGAGTTTTTTGTCAGCATGGTCAGCGCCGCAAAGCCACCAATCACTGTCGCCAGCACCGGCAGCGTGATATGCCACAGATAATCGGTGATTTTCTGATACCACGGCAGCGAATCAAAGTTAGCGGAAACCAGGCCGCGTAGAGGGAACAGGTCGAAATAGCTGCCGCCCGCGAAGAAGACAATCAGCAGGATGGCGAACAAAAAGGCTGGAATGGCGTAGCCGATGATGATAAATGCGCTACTCCAGACGTCAAAGCGGCTGCCGTTATAAACGGCTTTGCGAATACCCAGCGGAATCGACACCAGATAGATAATCAGCGTGCTCCACAATCCTAGGGTGATGGAAACAGGCAGACTGTCTTTAATCAGCGTCAGCACCGAAGCGCTGCGAAACAGGCTGTCGCCAAAATCAAAGCGAATGTAGTCCCAAAGCATTTTGAAGTAACGTTCGTGGATCGGCTTATCGAAACCGTAGCGATGGGTGATCTCAGCGATCACTTCTGGATCTAACCCGCGTCCGCCACGGTAATTACTGTCGCTGATATTGCCGACGCCCGTTTGCGCATGGCTGGCACGAACGCCTTCGCCGCCTGCGCCGGGTAATACTCCGGCATGACCAAACTCAATGGCGGCGATGGCCTGGTCGACGGGACCGCTAGGCGCAATTTGCACGATGAAAAAGTTGATGGTGATAATCGCCCATAATGTTGGGATAACCAGCAACAGACGGCGAATCAGGTAAGCGCCCATCTACTCTCCCTGTTTGCTGGCGGACGGCAGTTTGGCCGCTTTATTGACGTCATACCACCAGGTATCGATACCGAGGCTATAGATGGGGCGCACGGCCGGCTGGGAGAATTTATCCCACCAGGCGAGACGGTCTTCCGCCATGTACCACATCGGCAACATGTAATAATTCCACGTTAATACGCGATCCAGGGCGCGCCCCAGAGGCAGTAATTTTTCTTTATTTCCCTGCGCGGCAATAATTTGGTTAATTAGCGAGTCGATAACCGGGCTTTGCACGCCGGGGGCATTATAAGTGGAGTTGATATATTCCGATGACCAGGAAATCTGTAAATCGGAACTGGGCCACGGCATCGCCCGCCACACGCGCGGCATCATGTCATAGTCGCGGCTGCGCATTCGGTTGGTGATTTGCGAGTTATCCACCTTGCGAATGTCCATGTTGATACCCAGCCGTTGCAGGCTATGTTGGAACGGCAATACCCACTGACTATTGCTGCTTGCAGGAAGCAATAATTCAAAGCTGAGTGGCTGGCCTGTGGTGGCATTAACGCGTTGCTGACCCTTCAGCACCCAGCCGGCATCGTTGAGAAGTTTATCGGCATTTAACAGGTTGTCACGGTCGTAGCCATCGCCTTTGGACACTGGTGGCTGGTAGATTTGCGTGAACACTTCTGGCGGTAGATCTTTTTTCATTGGCGCCAGAAGCACCAGCTCAGCGGCGTCGGGGTAATTTCTGGCCGCGTATTCGGTATTCTGAAAATAACTGTTCGTGCGACTCCAGGCATTGTAAAACAACGCCTTATTCATCCATTCAAAGTCAAAGGCGAGGGTGATGGCTTCCCGGACCCGGCGATCGCTGAATACCGGTCGTTGAATATTAAACGCCAGCCAGCGCGTATCCTGGGCTGATTCGTTCTTTTGCTCATCTTTGATAATGTATTTTTTATCGAAATTCTTACCGGTATAGCGCGTGGCCCAGTTTTTGGCGTCGTTTTCCATGCGTAAATCAAAGGCACCAGCTTTAAACGCTTCGAAGGCAACATTATCGTCGAGATAATAATCGTAGCGAATGGTATCGAAATTCCAGCGACCACGATTTACCGGTAAATCGGCCGCCCAGTAATCTTTAACGCGAGAATAAACAATATTCTGGCCCATTTTCCAGGATGTAATGCGGTACGGACCACTGGCAAGCGGAGGCGTAGAGAGCGGGTCGCTAAGTTTATGATCCTTCCAGTACTTTTCTGGAAATACCGGCAGCGAAAACAGACTCAGCATATCTTCTTTGCCTGGTTTGGCTAATTCAATACGCACGGTTAATGGCGCTATGGCTTTGACCGTTGTGCCTTTGTATACCAGGCGAAACTGCGGCACGCCCTCGGTCATAAATTTTTGAAAAGTAAACTCAACGTCGCGCGCGGTAATCGGCGAACCATCATGAAAACGGGCGCGCGGATTGATAGCGACTTCTACCCAGGAATAATCTTCAGCATAGCGTGCGCTTTCGGCAATCAGCGGGTAATAACTGCCGGGTTCGTCATCGGAAGTGGTAAATAGCGTGTCGTACAGTTGCTCGGTGCGTGCGCCGGGGTTTCCGCGTAGTGCATAGCGGTTAAAATTATCGAAGGTACCAATGGAGGATAACGTTATTTGCCCGCCCTTCGGCGCAGCGGGATTCACATAATCAAAATGGTTGAAATTAAAAGCATACCGGGGTTCTCCCAGCACCGCAAAGGCATAGCTTTCCTTGATAGCTTGCGCCTGCGCACCGAAGGTGAACAGGGTGATAAACAGCAGCAGTATGCGCACAATCATCTGCAACGGATTTCCTTTTACTCATCATTAGCCGCAATCCGGCATGCTTCAACTATGAATAATAAGGGACACAAGCACACCTTACCACTGCGGCGTATGCGGTTTCTCCAGCCAGCGGACAAAATCATCTATCGGTAAGGGGCGGCTAATCCAATAGCCTTGCAGGAAATTAACACCGCGCTCACGTAGCCAGCGCGCCTGTTCCGGTGTTTCGACACCTTCAGCAACCGTCAGCATATTGAGACGTTTCGCCAGCGTGAGCACCGCGTCAAGCACCGGAGATGTGACCGTTTCCGTACCTATAGCATTGATAAATCCACGGTCAATTTTCAGATACTCGAGCGTGAAGCGTTCCAGATAGATAAGCGCGCTGTGTCCGGTGCCGAAGTCATCAATAGCAATTTCCACGCCGACAGAGTGCAGCCAGGCGAACAGTTTTGTGGCCTCATGCTCTTTCAGCATATCGCGTTCGGTTATCTCCAGTACAATCTGGAAATGGTGCGCGGGTAGGGAGGCGAGCAGCCGATGTATATCCGCTTTAAAGCTCTCGCTGTGCAGATGTTCCGGTGCGATATTAATGCCAAACTTTATGCCCACCGGCAGTACGTTTTGTAATTCAGCCGCATCACGGGCTATAAGCTCAAACAGATGCTGGGTTAGCGGCACGATCATCTTTTGCGATTCGGCATATTGAATGAAGGCATCCGGCGGGATTTCACCTGCAACAGGGTGACGCCAGCGTAGCAGCACTTCCAGGCCCGTGACCCGCAGCGTTGGTGTATCAACCACCGGCTGATACACCAGGTAAAATTGCTCACGTTTGATGGCAGCCATAATTTCTCTGCCAGGGCGCATACGCACACTCATCAGGTAATAGCAGAGCAGGCCAACGACAGTTCCACTCATACCGCCCAGTAAAAACGCATACCACACATCGTTCCATGTCCAGTCATCAGCATAAAGACGCACAGTCAGCGGAATGCCTGTTATTTTGGTTTCGCGTACTGGTTTGCCGGATAACTCACGGACGTTCATCAAATGCGACGAAAATGTCGAAAGCACGGTATCGCCAATAATGAGTGCGATTCCGTCGAAATCTTGCTGACGAGAGCTATAGAGAAGATATGGCGTCAGGTGCAGGTTTAATGCTGCAAAAACGCCGCTATTTTTCAATAAAGGGTTGCGATACCAGATGACGATAGCAGGTTTGTTGGGCACCATTGGCGTGCCTGGCAACATCGCCATATCGACGTCTTTGTTAATATCGAGCGCCGGGATCAACTCATTGAGCGGTATATCCATTTCCCCCGTCGCTGATGAACAAAAGCTCTTTTTATCCTTCACCAGCACAAATGTGCGAACATTCATGCTAAACGCCGCGCGGGCAGTTAGTTCAGGGTTAGCCTGCTGACAGGTATCTAAGGTGAGCGGCTGTAGGCGGTCAGTGGTTAATTTCAGGTCGGCGAAGTAGGTATCGAGATACTTTTGTACGTCGGTAATCAGTGTGTCGTATTTGACTTCGTGTTTATGCCAGGCAACCAAAAACTGAAGACAGCTGACCAGTATTGCAATCATCACGCCCGCAATAATGCAGGTAAGCAGGATCTTACGTCCGGAAGAGGGAGCGCGTATGAACATGGTTCCGTTAATATTCCCGAGATTACGACAACGCTGAAGTGGAAGAGAATGACGGGACTATAGCCTGGTTCAAGGCACGGAAACATCATTTTCTATGATGAATGAAAACAAAAAAGCACTGCTTAAGCAGTGCCTTCAGTTAACTCGTCAGGATAGCCAAGGGATTGCATCCAAACGGTTTATTAGCTGCGGCTAAGAACCCGACGTGCTTCGTTGTAACGCTTTTTCCAGTACGGCTCATTCATGCTGGAAATAATAACACCACTGCTGGTGGAAGCATGAACGAACTGATTGTTGCCGATATAAATACCGACATGGCGTCCAGTTGAACCGGCACGGAACAGAACTAAGTCACCTGTACGCAAATTACTGCGGGAAACTGACTTGCCCATTTCCTGCTGTTCATAAGTTGAACGAGGAAGTTCTAAGCCAAATTGTTCACGGAATGTACGCTGTACGAAACCAGAACAATCGATACCTTTTTTAGTGCTGCCACCCAGACGATAACGTACGCCTTTCCAGTCAGCATACTGATCCATAATTCGCGATTTTACGTCGACATTACGAACCAGATTTTCAAATTCATCCTGAGAAGCTTGCAGTGATGATGTTTCACTACCCACTGCACGTGTCTCAGGATGCATATTCTTTGCGGTGTTATTTGCACTACATGCAGAAAGCAGAACCGCTACTGCAATCGCGGGAATCCCGCGCAAGATATATCTCAAAATCGGTTGAGATTTGACCATGTTGTTTGTTTTCCCTTGAAGTCCTTAACGACAAATATCGTTATAAAAAAATGCCAAGCGACACGAGACTAATTACCTGGGCACGTTGAAACAATTCCTTAAGGCCAAATCTGTGGACTAACGCACAAAATTATATGCTGTGAGGATAATCTACCGCCGAGGCAAAACGTGTTCGAGATTACCCGATTGACGCGGTCTTGGCGAGCGGTTTTACATGATTTTTTATAAGAAAAAGTGATACAGAAAGTTAATAAACGGGATTGGTCAATTAAAGCACTGTTGTCTAAAAGATGCGCAATCCATTCATTTGCTTAGAGAATGATCATTTCACTTAATGAACGAGAGCAAAGTCGCACATCATCAGGATTATCCCTACTATGAAAATAAACCTGATGATGTTAATTACTGTGAGTTATTTGTTTTATGAATGTTTATTTTTTCCAGGCAGTGATTTGTCAAAAAAGGCGATTAATTGATCACTTAAAGGTGTCATTAGCCACCAGGGCAACCCAATCAATATCACCGTCATGGAACCGACAATGATATCGGTAAACCAATGTGCGCCAATCATCACTCTGGGAAATGCAAAAACCACAAATATAATAAGGGCGATTACTCCTGCGACTTTTCCGAAATATCGCCACATAAAAGCGGAAAAAATAAGCAGCATCATGCCATGATCGCCGGGAAAACTATCTCGTGAGGCATCTTTCGTTGGAACAGATAGCAGTTCGCTGACGCGGTTAATATCTGTAAAGGTCAATGTCGGACTGGCCCGTTTTACCGGAATAAATGCCTGGCCCAACTGGTTTAATACCACTGCGGTTAACAGCATGACCAGACCAATAATCACAATACGCCGTCTGCCGGGTGCGTTTTCTTTCAGCCAGAAACTCAGCATCAGTATTCCCATCGCCAGCAGTGAACAACCGTCGAAGGCGCGATTATTAGTCAACGCAACCAGCCATAAAAAAGTCTTGCTTTCGACCAGTTTCTGATTAAAAAAATAAAAAATATCCGCGTCAATCGGCAACCAGAATCCGTGATTGGCGGGAATGTACCAGGAAAGAAACAGCGCGAGGCCGACAATATTTAACAGCACTATTTGCGGCAAATTTTTGATCATATTTTCTCTAATTATCTTACTGAAAAACGCAGGCAACCTTACGCGTTGGTCGCTAAACGAAGCTTCAACAGCGCGCTCTGTAAGGCGTTCCAGTCAGTTTCGTTGCTGGAAATCAGCTCAATGCGGCTATCTGGTGGTGCAACGTTTTGCGTTTCAATGTGCAGGTCATCGCCCTGACGGTTGATGCGCACAAGACCTTCTGGTATCCGCATCACGCCTTTTACGCGTCCGACCGGTGCAAGTCGCGCCCATTCCAGAATGCCAATGGTGTCGAACACGGTATCAGCGTCGAATATCCAACCGCAGGCCTGGTGTCCTTGTCCGCTATTCAGACTGCGACGCCAGCGTTGATGCTCTGGCAGGCTTAATGCCGCTAATCCTTTTTTCTCGTTATGTTGATGCGAATGGGCAGCGCTGGCGGGCAACTCAGTTAAATTTCGACGAGGTAAATCCAGAAGATGACCTTCAATTTGCCCATGATCGCTGTGAATTAATTGCCGTTCGCCACCGTTTTGTTGCCACCAGCGTTGTAACGCTTGCTCGCTTTCTGGCGTAGCACGGTCGGATTTATTGGCGACAATGATGTCTGCGGCAGCCAGTTGATCACGGAAGTTTTCATTACCGACGCTTTTTTCGTCCAGCAGCAGGCGCGGATCGAGAATGCACAACGTGGCGCGCAGATCGATCCACGGTTCATAGACCGGCGCGGTTAACAGATCGAGGATCTGTTTCGGATGACCCAGTCCGGTCGGCTCTATCAGCAAGCGGTCTGGTTTTCCCTGGCGCAGTAAGGTATTCAACCCTACCTGCATGGGTAAACCATTAACGCAGCACATGCAGCCGCCGGGGATCTCTTTCAGCAATGCGCCGCTATCGGCGAGCAAAGCTCCATCAATTCCAACTTCCCCAAATTCATTAACCAGAACCGCCCATTTTTCGTTGGGATCTTTGTGGGCTAGCAGATGAAGAATAGAGGTTGTTTTCCCGCTGCCGAGAAAACCGGTGATGAGGTTGGTCCTGGTCACAACGGCTCCGCAATAATCAGATGAGTTAACTGTGCGTTAATCCTGGCTAAAAAAGGCGGAAAAGAGAAGAGAGAGGGCGGACGAAGCGATGCTCCATCCGCTTTAACCGCAGAAATCGTTAAATTTTGAGGGTGTTTAATAGCGCCTGATGCGTGCCGAACTGCGCGATTTGTTGCCAGGCTTGTTCGATGGCCTGCACAAAATGCGGGTTATCTGGTAGGTCATCACCGAATACTTCACGCAAAGAAAGCAGGGCGGTGACGCGTTGTTCACTGCTACTGCCCGCAACGAGGTTGTGAATTTTATCGTAAAGCGGATCGCGGACATCGATAGCTTTTCCGGCATCATCTACGCCGCTCACATAGCGCATCCAACCTGCGACGCCTAATGCCAGTAACGGCCAGTTTGTTTCGTGAGCCAGATGAATGCGAATTCCTGCCAACATGCGTTGCGGTAATTTTTGACTGCCATCCATCGCGATTTGCCAGGTCTTATGTTTCAGCGCCGGATTGGCAAAACGTTCAATTAACGTATCCGCATAGTATGTTAAATCGACATCTTTAATCCGTAGCGTTGGCGCTTGCTCATCCAACATTAATGTTCTGGCGGCATGGCGAAATGCGCGGTCCTGCATGCAATCACTAATATGGGCGAATCCAGCCAGGTAGCCCAGATAAGCGAGAAAAGAGTGGCTGCCATTAAGCATGCGCAGTTTCATCTCTTCCCACGGCAGGACATCATCCACCATTTGTACACCTGCGATTTCCCAGGCTGGGCGCCCTGCGACGAAGTTATCTTCCACCACCCACTGGATAAACGGCTCGCAGCTAATTGCACAGGGATCATTCACGCCCAGATATTGGCTAATTTCTGCCAGTGATTCTTCCGTTGCTGCCGGGACAATGCGGTCGACCATGGTTCCCGGAAAGCTGACGTGTTCTTTTATCCACTCGGCAAGTTCTGGAGAGCGTTTTTCAGCCATCCCCAGCACCGCATTTTTCACCACATGACCATTGTCGGGAATATTATCGCAGGAAAGTACGGTAAACGGCGCAAGGCCACGTTCACGACGGCGTTTCAGCGCTTCGACAAGAATGCCTGGCGCGGAGTGAGGTTCTTCCGGGCTTTGTAAGTCATGAATAATCCGCGAATTATTGGTATCAAGCGCACCGGTGGCCGGGTCGATACAATAACCTTTTTCGGTAATGGTCAGGGACACAATTGCCACCTGCGGTTCGCAAAACTTCTCAATAATCGCCGCTAAGGAATCCAGTTTTGCATTCAGGCATTCATGAACGGCCCCGACAATAATCGCCTGATTGCCGTCTGCGCCTTTCTCCAACACGGTATATAAATGATCCTGTTCGCGAAGTTGGCTCATTAGCCGATCGCCGCTGAACAAACTGATTTCACAGATCCCCCAATCGCTGCTCTGGGCATTCAGCACACGGTCGGTCAGTAACGCCTGATGTGCGCGGTGAAAGGCTCCAAAGCCAAAATGAACGATACGGGATTTCAATTGCTGGCGATCGTAACGTGGAGTGTGAATGTGAGGCGGGAACGTAGTGGAGGCAATTGTGTTCATAGAAGTCACGTCTTAGTAACGATTGATTAACAACGCTAGTGTAAAGTTATATGACAGCAATTGAAATTGGTCTGGATTGTTAATGCGATGAAGTGTGAGGACGATCAATTTACAAGTGAATATTGCAGGCGAAAGGTGTTCAGGAGGCGCAAAATGAAGGATTGGTATAATAAATTAAAAAGGGACAGCCTGAGCTGTCCCTTTTCTGAATGTGGCTGAAGTTAGTCAGCACGCCCCATATAACGGCGTTCTTCGATATGGATACGAATTTTTTCGCCCGGGCTTAAGTATTCTGGTACCTGAATCACCAGGCCGGTGCTCAAGGTCGCCGGTTTGTTACGGGCACTGGCAGAAGCGCCTTTGATGCCAGGAGCGGTTTCAACGATTTCCAGATCAACGGTCTGCGGCAGTTCAAGCGCCAGCAGTTGACCGTCCCAGGTCAGAACCTGCATGTCTGGCATGCCGCCTTCCGGCATAAACAGCAGTTCTTCTTCAATCTGATCTTTGGTGAAGGTATACGGGGTATAGTCTTCTTTATCCATAAAGACATATTCGTTGCCATCGACGTAGGAGAAGTCAACGTAGCGGCGGGTCAGCGTCACGGTATCAACGATATCATCGCCTTTAAAGCGTTCTTCCACTTTCAGTCCGGTACGGACGTCTGAAAAACGCATTTTGTACAGCGTAGCGGCACCGCGGGCGGTAGGCGACTGAATATCAATGTCCTTAACCAGCAGCAGTTTGCCGTTGTAATTCAGTATCATACCTTTTTTAATTTCGTTCGCTCTTGGCATCGAAAAATTCCTGTTGTCGAAAATGTCAAAAATATCGCGACAAACTACTCGCGACGGGCCTTTCAGGCAAGTGGTATTCGCACTTTTGCTGGTGTCAAAAAGGTGGTAATGTGCGCGCTCCTCAATCCGGTGGTTAACCTTAAGAGAACAACGTATGGAATGCCGTCCGGGTTGCGGGGCGTGTTGCACCGCCCCCTCAATCTCCAGTCCTATTCCCGGTATGCCAGATGGCAAGCTCGCCAATACTAGGTGTGTCCAGCTATCGAATGAAAATCTTTGTATGATTTTTGGATCTGAGTTGAGGCCAGAAGTTTGCGGAAGTTTGCAACCGTCTAAGGAAATGTGCGGAGAAGACCGTGATGCAGCGCTGACTTTTCTGATTCAGCTTGAGGCTATGACTGCACCTTAAGCGCCAGTTATAGGGTAATGCAATGAAATATAGTCCTTTTTGTTATAAGAATCTCAATGTCAACATGATAAATGCTATATAAATTTTTTAAACATTTTCAGATAAATGCTGTAGCATGAACGCATTAGTTAAGACTTGAGATAAATCGTCATCAACTGAGTTGTAAAACTCGCGGAAAGCTTAACCGCTTTCTACCTATTTACCCCCACGCATGGCTCCTGACGCCTCCGGGCAGTACTGGCAGCATAGCATGATGGGTATTCGAACCCTCTGGGCGACAGAGGGTTCGTGGAGCGGGGAGCTAGTGCTGTTCAATCTCATCCTTATGAGGGCGAGCCTTTGGTGTTTCAGTGAACAAAAAGTTCACGCGCCATCGGACATAAGGAAAAAGTCGACATGAAAAAAGACAGCTTAACTAAAGAACAGCAGGCACAGAGCAAATCAACCTTGAAGAAGTGGTTGGTTACTGGATGGAAAGGTGTGAAACTCGCAATTCGCGTAGCTAACATCATATGTACAGTGATTAACTATTTTGAAGGGGGAGACGAGTAATGTGTCCTCCCTAGTTTCAAAACAATTAGGTATAAGTATGTTAAATAAAGCCTTGAAATTGATAAGACAATACCATCAGCAAACTGTTTTGGAACTTTCTCAGGCGATCTCTCTTCCAAAAGAAACTATCATACTATTGGAAAATGGTTCCGTAGCTCCTTCGTTAGATGTGCTCAATAAGTACTCAGAATATTTTGACATCCCAGTTAAATCATTACTTTTTTTCTCCGAGTCTCTGTATAAAAGTAATAAATTTTCAGAGCGGTTTAGACTGAATTGTGCGGGTAAAATTTTAAATGTAGTCGAATGGATTGCTAAAAAAAATGAAATCTAAACCCAAACTTAAAATCTCAACGCGAGATAAATCATACAATTTAATTGATTCCCCGCTATATAAACTGAAAAACAAAAAAAGACTGGCACAACTTTTAAATATAAACCTTTGTGATTTCCGCACGTTAACAAGCGATGATGAAAACTATTCTGTATTTGAGCAATTATCAAAAAAAGGAAAAGTGCGAAAAATACAAAAGCCAGTTCACAAACTGGATGTGGTGCACACGAGGATCGCTAGTCTTATATGCCGCATTCAGACTCCGTTGTATCTGCATTCTGGAAAAAAAACATGTTCCAATATTAGTAATGCTAGTGCGCATATAAATGAGTTAAATTTGCTTACGACAGATATTAAATCATTTTTCCCATCGACAACAAGGAATATGGTTTTTTCTTTCTTTTATTCAGTGATGAAAACTTCATCTGATATAGCTGATATTCTATCGCATATTTGCACTTGCCATGGGCATATACCTACAGGTAGTAGGATTAGTATGCCGTTGGCATTTTGGTCCAACATTAGAATGTTTACAGAGCTAGAAAATTTAAGCCTGTCATTAAATGTGACTATGACAGTCTATGTTGATGATATTACTTTTTCAGGTGAGAAAGTTAATCGACTATTTATGTCCTGTATGAGAAAAATTGTTGCTAAACATGGTCATCAGGTTCATCCAACAAAAACTAAACTTTATGGGGCAAAGCTTCCTAAATTGGTGACAGGAGTTATTGTGCACTCCAATGTCCTGAAAATTAGGAATGAACAACATCTGCTGCTCTCAAGAGAACTGGAACAATGGCGGATTATCAAAGATGAACCATATGCAATTAATGCTAATATAACAAGTAAACTTGTCGGAAGACTTTATTCCATGGGCGTTATAGAACAGCGATATAAAGAAAAAGTCAGAACAATAAAGAGTAATACTGCATTTTGAATAGCTGTTCAGTATGAATGCAGGGCATTGCGTCGACTGGCTAAAGTGATATCCTTGAGGGGGCTATGTCAGCCCCTTTATCTCAATATGCGATAATTAACTGGCTTTAGAGTACATCTCAAAGATGTTATCATAGTCTAAGTCAATACATGATGTATCCTGAATATCAGTGAAATCAACTGCTAGTTCTTCAACATCAAATCTCACACTGTATTTTGTCTTCTGTTCGATGTAATCGGTGAGTGCTTCTGTATCTACGGGTTTAAAGCATGTCACACCATCATGTTGAAGTAAAACAATATTATCCCCTAAATATCGAATCATGTTTTGAAGAATCCATGATTCTGCACCGTGAAGAATATGAGCTAAAAGTGTGGCTTTTTTGACGTTTTTCATCTCTTCTGTCTTCGTTTTAATGACCATTCCAGCATCATTTCTTATCTTAAAATTCCCCTTGGTTTTGGATGCGTAATCAGAAATGATAGAATCACGAATGCACTTTATTTCCTTTGACAGGCCATCAATCCAGCTTCCGGATAGTTCTAGTTCGTCTATCCTAACATTAATTTTTTTCAACGCTCCCCACGGAGTCAGATTAGAGCCGTAGATCAACGCTATGAGGATTTCTTTAGCCATATCTTCAGTGCAGTTAAAAAAAGTAGCAATAGTGCGACGTATTTTCTTTTTGCTGTGAACATATTCATCAATATACGGTGTAGGAACTCCTATTCGCTTACACATCTGGGCAAGCAGAGTATAATGACAGTTTTCAATATCAATATCGTAATGCCCAGTTAAAGCAGCCTGACGAATGATTCGGGAACAATTTTGCAGATTCCATGCGCCTTCAGCACAAAATCTGCCTCCTTTGGATTGATGGTAAGCAATAGGTAATCGGCCTGATTTACTGGAGCGTACTATAGCCATCATGTACTCAATCTGATTTATCAAAGATTCATTATTCCCTTTCCTACCTAATTCAACTGCTAAGCGTCTGAGTGAGAACTGATCTACAACGATTTCATTGGCGACACATAACTCAACTTTGCACTTTGCGCCATTTTCAAGTTGTGACCGGATCCCATTCCTAGGAGGGTTGTAAGGTTTGTCGTTTTTATCGACAAGACCGCTGTTTCTAGCAACGGTCTTGCAACTTTTTAGGAAAATACTCTTACCGATAGCAGTTGTTATATAACCATCAGACTGTAAGTATCCCGCATAATCGTGCCATTCATATTTAGAGATCATCCGGCATAATCAATCTGCCAACGATGGAGATCGCTATGCGTAAAGCCCGTTTTACTGAGCATCAGATCATCGCTGTGATTAAGTCAGTTGAAGCCGGACGAACCGTTAAAGATGTCTGCCGGGAGGCCGGTATCTCTGAAGCCACCTACTACAACTGGAAGTCCAGATACGGCGGCATGGAGGCTTCTGATATTAAAAAAATCAAGGATCTTGAGGACGAGAACCGCCGTCTCAAACAGATGTTTGCTGACCTGAGTCTGGAGAACCGGGCGCTGAAAGACGTTATCGAAAAAAAGCTTTAAAACCAGCCTTTAAGCGTGAGCTGGTCACTCATCTGATAACGACATTCGGACTCAGTATCCGTCAGGCCTGCCGGAGTCTGAACCTGAGCAGAACGGTTTACCATTACCGCCCGGATACCACGCGTGATGAACCCGTTATTGCTGCCCTGCAGGCTGCGGCTGAGCGATACCCGCGATACGGATTTCCGAAGCTTTTCCAGATTCTGCGACGGCAAGGATACTCGTGGAATCACAAAAGGCTCCACCGTATTTACTGTCTGCTGAAGCTGAATTTTCGCCGTAAGGGCAAACAACGACTGCCGGTACGCAATCCCTCACCACTGGCTACGCCAGAAGCGCTGAACCAGAGCTGGTCTGTCGATTTTATGCATGATGCGCTGGCCTGTGGCCGTCGTTTTCGCACGTTCAATGTCGTTGATGACTTTAATCGTGAGGCGTTATCGATTGAAATCGATCTGAATCTGCCAGCTCTGCGAGTGGTCCGTGTACTTGACAGGATCGCGGCAAACCGCGGTTATCCGGTCATGCTGCGCATGGATAATGGTCCGGAATTTATCTCTCTGGCGCTGGCTGAATGGGCAGAGATACACGCAGTAAAACTGGAGTTCATCCAGCCGGGTAAGCCGACGCAGAACGCTTTCATTGAGCGTTTTAACAGGACATACCGTACAGAAATACTCGATTTTTATCTGTTCAGAACGCTGAATGAAGTACGGGAAATTACGGAGAAATGGTTATCAGAATATAACTGTGAACGCCCGCATGAATCACTGAACAATATGACACCGGAGGAATACCGACTTCACCATTATTTGGCCGGGTTCTCAAAAAATGCATGGAACTAAAACGGGTCTATTTACAATGCGGTCAAGGTTTTCTACAACTAACCATGATCCTTTAGGAACCTTTTTTCCTATCTGAGAGATGAATTCTGAAAGCTTACCTTCATAAGCATTTTAACCTTTGAAGGCAGACATGCCGAGATCATGGTATGCGGTACTATCCAGCTCAAGATCATAGCGTTCAGCAATCTTTGCTGCGGTATCTTGCTGACGTTCAAGAGAGTTACCGTCACGTTGCTTCACTGAAGAAAAACGCACGTATGAGTACAATTTTGGTTTCAATCGATCACCTTAAGAAACGCATATGTTTTAAATGATATTAACATCAATGGTATATGTTTGAAGTTGTTTTTTTTATGATTTAATTAAAAATTAATTGGATGCTATTATTTGAGTTATTTCAAACTGACGAAGACCACTTTTAGAAAAATCAAAAGCGGTCTGAGGATTAAGGTGTTATTTAAACAGCATTTTGGACAAAAATACAAAAAGAGTTATTTGCTGATAAAGCTTTCATTAAAACAACTCTCCAATGATTAGGTCCATATAACTGTTCTTCTGTTAAAGTTAATTGATTTATAAAGTTTGTAACCTGATGTCCTCCGCACCTAAGGTGGCTCACGCATGTATTGAAAATTTCAGAAATTTCATCGTTTGCATATTCATTATATGAAGATATTAGCTTCAAGTTTTCATAATGAGATTCCAAAATTTGCCATGCTTGGTTGCTAAAATTCCTAGGTTTTATTATGGAAAAGTGAGCACTTACTGTGCTGGCTGCTGCATTTGTGTTGATAGTTACGTGTAGGAAAGTAGAGTTGGGAATGAGATCGTTATAGAAATATAAGAAAATCCTGTTATTAGCATTTTTCCAGTTGTTATTTTTGGTTTGATTGCATGTTCCACAACAAGGTATCAAGTTTAATGCGTGTACAGATAATTCAGGGAATTTAGTCTCAGGGAGATAATGATCGTATGTTTTAGGTATCGTTATGCCGCAATAAGGGCATCGTTTTAAAAATCTCTTTGGCTGTTTATTAGTAATGGCTTTAAAAATGTTTTTAACTTTAGCAGTTCTGCCAGTATAACAACTTAGTAGATCATCTTGATGTCTCAAAAGATTAGCATCTTCGGTCATGTTAAATAAAGTGTTATTGGCAACAGCTGACTCGAAGAGAGCATATCTAGCACTAATTTCTTGCTCTAGCCTTAGCAAGTTTGCTTTTGTTAAATTGGGATTCCCTTTGATTGTGTTAGATTTAGAATCAACAACATCTTTATGCCTCTGAATAAATGATGGTGTGTTAGAGGGAGGGATGAGATTTTTCATCACTTTTCTCCATACTGAGCTAATAAGTATGCTTTGGCATTGAATCCTAACCCTTCATCAAATAATTCATTAACTTCGTCAAAGCTCATTGTTTTAGATAAGCGTTTTAATATTTTCTTATAATGATTGGGTATTGCTACAGTATCGAATACATGTCTAGTTAACTCAGATATATTTTCTCCAAAGGTTTCACAATGCATTGGTGCTGAAATTGTACTATTTCCCTCTCGAGTGAGAAGAACAACTCTTTTGCTAGGTATTTCCTGAATGACAATAGGTGAGTGTGTTGCGATAATGGCAAATGAGTTATGCAAACTTAGCATTTTGTTTAGCACATTAAATAAGTGAGCCACTGCATTAGGATGTAGATGTGTTTCAGGCTCATCAAATAAAACCAGTGTATTCTCTTGAATTCTGGCAACTAAGGCTGTAACAAAATGCACTAAAATTGACTGACCTGAACTTAGCAAAGATAATGGATCACTATTATCTTCGCTCGAACCAACTTTGGATTCGAGATGGGCAATAAACTCCTCACTTGTATTATCTAAGATTTCAGACATGAAGGAGAACCATTCATCAGTTCTTCCAAGTTCAGTTATTTTTGAATGATTAGATATATAATTTTCTATAAGTGAGGATTTAGATAAGGAACCTTTATCATTTCTTATCCCACAGTATACATAGCTTGCCTGTGGGTTTTTGGGCCTGATGAATCTATCGAAAGCACTATAAGAAACTGTTATTACCCGGTTAAATATAGGTCGCCTACCTTCAAATTTATTGACTTTATCGTTAATAGTTTTTTGGGAAACTCTTCCTATTTGAACTAGATCCTTAGCTAAAGAACCCATTAATTGGGTTTTACCTACTGCATTACGACCAATGATACCGACAATTCTCCCTGGTAAAGGGTCTGATTCATCAAAGTCTACATTTATTGTAAATGAACTTTCTGCGCCATCAATGAAAGTAGTGTACTTGAATGAGAATTCTTCATTGTAACTTTCACCTAGTATAATTGCTTTACCAAACCGAAAGGAATTGAGAGCGCTATTTTCTCTAAATAGAGCATTTCTATATTCTGATTTGCTCTCAAAACTTTCAGATTTGTGTGGTTTCCATGATATATCATTTAAAGAATCTAAAACCTCCTTAGATTTAGAAAAGCCAACGGTTTGTAGTAGTTTTTTATAAAATTCAATAGTCTGACCAAGGCTGATGTAATTTTCATCCAAATCATCAAATTCGTTTGGTAATTTTGTATGGTTTTGATTTGTTTGTAGGATTTTTAATTTACCAATTTCCGTGCTTTCTGATTTACTTTCATGATAGCAAAGATGGAAAGTACAGACAGTTCCATAATCATCCCAGCTATCGGTTGAAATGCTGAATACCGGATAATTTCCAGCTGTTAATGATTTTTTATAAGCCTTTACCTTAAACATAAGCGCTCCATTTTTTATTAGAGGTCAAGTGAAAATGATTTTGCTCTTTATGCAAAGCTGAACTGAAAAATTCAGTGGCATTTACCATGATAAATTGTGTAGTTATCATTTTGCTGTGAAAATTTAAAAATAAAGCTGTAAGCTTTATTATTGTGTAGATAAAGTAACAACCATGTATAGGATATTGAAATTTGACATATGCTGCGATTTTTTTTGATTATCATATCCAAGCACCTATACCCTTCAGCGATTTACGTCAAATTTTATGGCCTTTGATGTTCGTTAATTAGCATACATAAAAGATAAATTATATGGGAAGTATGTGTATTACAAGTCTTTTAGAATGGATATCAGTTTTCTTTCTCTGAGAACGTAAAGATCAAATAACCACCACTATAGTATGAATAAAAAACATTTAGGAAAGCCCGCCAATACGCCCTGCATTCAGCTTGATGAACAGCAACGCTGTAAAATTTTCACATCTCCACTACGGCCGAAAGTTTGCGCAGGCTTGCAGGCCAGTGCTGAAATGTGCGGTAACACGCGTCAGCAGGCCATGACCTGGCTTATCGATATGGAAATGCTGACCGCGCCTTAAACATCTTTAATCCGCAGTAAGCAAAACAGAGTGGCGATAATCATCACCATCGCAAACCAGAACACCGCGTGATAATTCCAGATCTCGGCGACGATGCCCGCCACTGATCCTGCGATGATCCAGCCCACGCGCGACGTATTGGTATAGAGCGTAGTGGCTGAACCTGCCTGACCGGGCATCAGGTCCTGGAAATAGAGCATCCCGATGCCGCCCAGAATGCCAATAAAAATAGCATTCAGCAGCTGTAAGCCCAACAGAATGACAGGTGAATGCGCCATCAGCATTCCTGCGTAAAAACAGACGCCACCCACGGCGGCAACGCGCATTAAGAAGCGCTTACCCAGACGTTTGGCAAAATATCCGGCAATCAACATGGTCGGGATTTCCAGCCCGGCGGCGGTCCCCATCATCACACCGGCCAGTTTCTCGGGAAGATGCAGTTCGTTGATAATAAATAGCGGCATGTTGATGATGTACAGGCTGTTCGAGCCCCACATCAATGTACAAATGACAAACAGCAGCAGCGTATCGCGACGGTTACGGCGCGGCGCTTCAACCGTGCCGGTCGCCAGCGGAAGCTCTTTTTGCATCGACGGTAAAAACAACCACACCATCACGCCGCAGACAATAAACGCCACCGCCGCGCTGAGATACATTACCGTAAAGCTGAATCCCATCGCTAAGGCATACGCCAGCGGCGGGCCAATGACCCACGCTAACGATACCTGAGCGCGTAAAAAAGAGCTGAACATCACCGCTTCACGCCCGGTTTTGTCGGCATGTTCACGAGCAAGAGCAAACATTTGCGGGTTGGCGGTAGAACCAAAACTGCTTAAAAAAAACGCCGACGAATAACAAAACAAAGTAGTTGCGATTCCAGGCAAAAAGGGTACAGGCCAGCATGCCTAACAAGCAGCAAAAGACAATCAACGATTTACGATCGCCGCGTTTATCAGAGTGTCCGGCGAGAAACTGACTGACCAGAATTCCGATAACGGCGCTGCCGGTAAAGAAGAATCCCACCATCGCCGGGCGCGCGTGCACTTCATCAGTGAGGAAAATACTTAGCGTCGGGGTTTGCAGGGCGCCTGCAATACCGGTGAGAAAGGCAACAATTAAAAACGCCGCTGACGTCAGGTCAAACGATTTCGCGCTGGAAACTGCGGGGGAGTTATGCATGCTGGTCGATCAGTGAAAGATGAAGACGCGGAGTTTACGCTGCCTGTCAGAAAATAAACAGTCAGTGAAATCAAACTCGCCACGAATAATCAAAATGGCATTTCACTCTTGCTGATCCTCAGCTGACGCCGCCGAAATGCTAATGCTGATGGCTAATTTCACTGTCAGCATTTCAGATTTTTGGCAAAAAAATGTGCAGCACATCAAACTTTTGGACATAATTTAGCGGCTTCCCTTGCTTGCTGAAGAAGAAGTATTATTCTTTATTGAAACGTTTCAGCGCGATCTTGTCTTTAATCCTAAGCCAGGTTGGCGCTTTTTTTCTCATAGAAGCTGAATCGTTTCAATTCAGCAAGAGAGGAGAACTATGTTCCAGTTATCCGTACAGGACATCCATCCGGGCGAGAAGGCCGGAGACAAAGAAGAGGCTATTCGCAAGGTCGCCGCGGCGCTGGTGCAAGCCGGTAATGTAGCGGAAGGCTACGTCAATGGCATGCTGGCGCGTGAACAGCAAACCTCAACCTTTCTCGGCAATGGGATTGCTATTCCACACGGTACTACCGACACCCGCGATCAGGTGCTGAAAACCGGCGTTCAGGTATTTCAGTTCCCGGAAGGCATTACCTGGGGTGAAGGTCAAGTTGCGTACGTGGCTATCGGTATTGCCGCCAGCTCCGATGAACATCTGGGCTTGCTGCGCCAACTAACCCATGTACTGAGCGATGATTCCGTTGCTGAACAACTGAAGTCAGCAACAACAGCAGAAGAACTTCGCGCATTGCTGATGGGCGAAAAGCAGAGTGAGCAGCTGAAGCTTGATAACGAAATGCTGACACTGGATATCGTTGCCAGTGATTTGCTGACCCTGCAAGCGTTAAACGCCGCTCGTCTGAAAGAAGCGGGCGCAGTTGACGCTACCTTCGTCACCAAAGCCATCAACGAGCAGCCATTAAATCTCGGGCAAGGCATCTGGCTGAGCGATAGCGCCGAAGGTAATCTGCGTAGCGCGATTGCGGTAAGCCGTGCGGCAAATGCTTTTGATGTGGACGGCGAAACGGCTGCCATGCTGGTGAGTGTGGCGATGAATGACGATCAGCCCGTCGCGGTTCTTAAGCGTCTCGCCGATTTGCTGCTCGACAATAAAGCTGACCGCTTGCTGAAAGCAGATGCGGCAACGCTGCTGGCACTGCTGACCAGCGATGATGCGCCGACCGACGACGTGTTAAGCGCGGAGTTTGTGGTGCGCAATGAACACGGCCTGCATGCCCGTCCAGGCACCATGTTGGTCAATACCATTAAACAATTTAACAGTGATATTACCGTGACAAACCTTGATGGCACCGGCAAACCGGCAAACGGACGTAGTCTGATGAAAGTTGTAGCACTTGGCGTTAAGAAAGGTCATCGCCTACGCTTTACCGCCCAGGGACCAGATGCTGAACAGGCGCTGAACGCCATTGGCGACGCCATCGCCGCAGGTCTTGGGGAGGGCGCGTAATGAGCAGACGTGTTGCTACGATCACCCTTAATCCGGCTTATGACCTTGTTGGTTTCTGCCCGGAAATTGAACGCGGCGAAGTGAACCTGGTAAAAACCACCGGTCTGCATGCGGCGGGTAAAGGTATCAACGTTGCCAAAGTTCTGAAAGATCTGGGGATTGATGTCACTGTTGGCGGCTTCCTCGGTAAAGATAACCAGGATGGGTTTCAGCAATTGTTCAGCGAGCTGGGCATTGCCAACCGTTTCCAGGTTGTACAGGGGCGCACCCGTATTAATGTCAAGTTGACGGAAAAAGACGGCGAAGTGACCGACCTCAACTTCTCTGGTTTTGAAGTCACTCCAGCCGACTGGGAACGCTTTGTGACGGATTCTCTGAGCTGGCTTGGTCAGTTCGATATGGTCTGTGTCAGCGGCAGTTTACCATCAGGCGTCAGCCCGGAAGCCTTCACCGACTGGATGACTCGCCTGCGTAGTCAGTGTCCTTGCATTATCTTTGATAGTAGTCGTGAAGCGTTAGTGGCAGGTTTAAAAGCGGCACCGTGGCTGGTGAAACCTAACCGCCGCGAGCTGGAAATCTGGGCTGGCCGTAAACTGCCTGAAATGAAAGATGTGATTGAAGCTGCGCATGCGCTGCGTGAACAAGGTATCGCGCATGTTGTTATTTCACTGGGTGCCGAAGGCGCGCTTTGGGTTAATGCCTCCGGCGAATGGATCGCCAAACCACCGTCAGTCGATGTCGTAAGCACCGTTGGCGCAGGGGATTCTATGGTTGGTGGCCTGATTTATGGCTTGCTGATGCGTGAATCCAGTGAACACACTCTGCGTCTGGCGACAGCTGTTGCTGCCCTGGCGGTAAGTCAAAGCAATGTGGGTATTACCGATCGTCCGCAGTTGGCCGCAATGATGGCGCGCGTCGACTTACAACCTTTTAACTGACAGCAGGAGAGGCATAATGAAAACGCTGCTGATTATTGACGCTAATCTCGGTCAGGCACGCGCCTATATGGCGAAGACCCTGCTGGGCGCGGCGGCGCGAAAAGCAAAACTGGAAATCATCGACAATCCGAACGACGCCGAAATGGCGATTGTTCTCGGTGATTCCATCCCGAACGACAGCGCGCTGAACGGTAAAAATGTCTGGCTGGGTGATATTTCCCGGGCAGTTGCGCATCCTGAGCTGTTCCTGAGTGAAGCCAAAGGCCATGCGAAACCTTACACTGCGCCGGTCGCTGCGACAGCACCGGTTGCTGCCAGTGGTCCGAAACGCGTAGTTGCGGTGACTGCTTGCCCGACCGGCGTAGCACACACCTTTATGGCGGCGGAAGCCATTGAAACCGAAGCGAAAAAACGTGGCTGGTGGGTGAAAGTTGAAACTCGTGGCTCTGTAGGCGCGGGTAATGCCATCACCCCTGAAGAAGTGGCAGCGGCGGATCTGGTAATTGTGGCGGCAGATATTGAAGTCGATCTGGCGAAATTTGCTGGGAAACCGATGTATCGCACCTCTACCGGTCTGGCGCTGAAGAAAACCGCGCAGGAACTGGATAAAGCCGTTGCTGAAGCGACGCCTTACGAACCAGCAGGCAAAGCTCAAACGGCGGCGACTGAAGGCAAGAAAGAGAGTGCTGGCGCGTATCGTCACTTGCTGACGGGCGTTTCCTACATGTTGCCGATGGTGGTTGCTGGCGGTCTGTGTATCGCGCTTTCTTTTGCTTTTGGTATCGAAGCGTTTAAAGAGCCGGGTACGCTGGCCGCGGCGTTGATGCAGATTGGTGGCAGTTCAGCCTTTGCGCTGATGGTGCCGGTACTGGCAGGTTATATTGCCTTCTCTATTGCCGACCGTCCGGGCCTCACGCCTGGCCTGATTGGCGGTATGCTGGCGGTCAGCACAGGTTCTGGTTTCATTGGCGGTATTATTGCGGGCTTCCTGGCAGGTTACATCGCGAAGTTAATCAGTACTCAACTGAAACTGCCGCAGAGTATGGAGGCGCTGAAACCGATTTTGATCATTCCGCTGATTTCCAGTCTGGTTGTTGGTCTGGCGATGATCTACCTGATCGGTAAACCGGTTGCTGGCATCCTCGAAGCTCTGACTCACTGGCTGCAAACGATGGGGACTGCGAATGCGGTTCTGCTGGGTGCGATCCTTGGCGGCATGATGTGTACTGATATGGGCGGCCCGGTTAACAAAGCGGCATACGCGTTCGGTGTGGGTCTGCTGAGTACCCAAACCTATGGCCCAATGGCAGCGATTATGGCGGCAGGTATGGTGCCTCCTCTGGCAATGGGGCTGGCAACGATGGTGGCGCGTCGCAAATTCGACAAAGCGCAGCAGGAAGGCGGCAAAGCAGCTCTGGTACTGGGACTGTGCTTTATTTCGGAAGGTGCAATTCCGTTTGCTGCTCGTGATCCGATGCGCGTGCTGCCGTGCTGTATCGTTGGTGGGGCGCTGACTGGCGCAATCTCAATGGCGATTGGTGCGAAACTGATGGCACCGCACGGTGGTCTGTTTGTTCTGCTGATCCCGGGCGCAATTACGCCGGTACTGGGTTACCTGGTAGCAATTATTGCCGGTACGCTGGTGGCGGGTTTGGCCTATGCCTTCCTGAAACGTCCGGAAGTGGACGCGGTAGCGAAAGCCGCATAATAAAACGTGAACAACAGGGCAGAAATTTCCTGCCCTGTATCATTTGATGATCGCAAGGTGATTGACAAGTTACTGAAGGTAACTATATGAATTTATATGGTTTATCTTTAAGTGAAAACCTGAAATCAGCATCGGACATCAACGTTATTTCCTCAAGGGCAGATTAATTTCTGCCCTTTTTTATTGTTCCTGTTCTGTGCATCCCATCACAAATTCCTCGTTTTTTTAATCTATGCATTTAGTAGCGTTTTGTGAGCCTGTTCAAATCTGCCCATTTTGCCCATCTGGCGGCAATTTACTTTAAGTAAAACATGCATACTATGAGCACATGTTTAAATATGAACACATGTTTAAACGTTATTTGCAGTACCTATATTCTTGTGGATTGACAGAGTTGGTAATTTTTTACCAGGGGACGTACTATGCGCGAAAAGGAATATGTCGTAATTATAGGTTCGGCGAATATTGATGTCGCCGGATATTCACATGAATCATTAAATTATGCGGATTCAAATCCAGGGAAAATAAAATTTACTCCTGGTGGAGTAGGGCGCAATATCGCGCAAAATCTGGCGTTGCTGGGGAACAAAGTCTGGCTACTTAGCGCTGTAGGCAGTGATTTTTATGGCCAATCGCTCCTGACGCAAACCAATCAATCCGGTGTTTATGTCGATAAATGCCTGATTGTGCCAGGGGAAAATACCTCGAGCTATTTATCATTGCTCGATAATACCGGTGAAATGCTGGTTGCTATAAATGACATGAATATTAGCAACTGTATTTCTGCGGAATATCTCGCACAGCACCGTGAATTTATCCAGGGAGCAAAGGTCATTGTCGCTGACTGTAATATCAGTGAAGAGGCGTTGGTCTGGATTCTGGATAATGCCGCCGACGTACCTGTATTTGTCGATCCGGTTTCGGCCTGGAAATGCGTCAAAGTGCGCGACCGTCTAAGTCAGATCCACACCCTGAAGCCAAACCGTCTTGAAGCGGAAACCCTGAGCGGGATTGCGCTGTCAGGGCGTGAAGATGTCGCAAAAGTTGCCGCCTGGTTCCATCAACATGGCCTGAACCGCCTGGTACTGAGTATGGGCGGAGACGGTGTTTACTACAGTGAAATCGGCGGTGAAAACGGCTGGTCTGCACCGATTAAAACCAATGTCATTAATGTTACCGGAGCGGGCGATGCCATGATGGCAGGTCTTGCTTCGTGTTGGGTCGACGGAATGCCGTTTGCCGAATCTGTTCGTTTTGCACAGGGATGTTCGTCAATGGCGCTCTCCTGTGAATACACCAATAACCCAAATTTATCGATTGCCAACGTTATATCGTTAGTGGAGAACGCAGAATGTCTGAATTAAAAATTTCCCCTGAATTATTACAAATTTCCCCGGAAGTTCAGGATGCTTTAAAAAGCAAAAAACCAGTAGTTGCGCTGGAATCGACCATTATCTCTCACGGTATGCCGTTTCCACAAAATGCCCAGACGGCAATTGAAGTAGAAGAAACTATTCGTAAACAGGGCGCTGTACCTGCCACTATCGCCATTATTGGTGGCGTGATGAAAGTGGGGTTAAGCAAAGAAGAAATTGAATTGCTGGGTCGTGAAGGACATAACGTAACCAAAGTTAGCCGTCGCGATTTACCTTTTGTTGTTGCGGCTGGGAAAAATGGCGCAACCACCGTCGCATCAACGATGATTATTGCGGCGCTTGCCGGAATTAAAGTATTTGCCACCGGTGGTATTGGCGGTGTGCATCGCGGGGCGGAACATACCTTCGATATTTCTGCCGATTTGCAAGAACTGGCAAATACCAATGTCACCGTTGTTTGTGCCGGGGCGAAATCTATTCTCGATTTAGGCTTAACTACCGAATATTTAGAAACTTTCGGTGTACCGCTAATTGGCTATCAGACCAAAGCGCTGCCTGCGTTTTTCTGCCGCACCAGCCCGTTTGACGTCAGCATTCGTCTCGACAGTGCCACAGAAATTGCCCGTGCGATGGCGGTGAAATGGCAAAGCGGGCTGAACGGTGGCCTGGTGGTAGCGAACCCGATCCCGGAACAGTTTGCTATGCCGGAACACACTATCAATGCGGCGATCGATCAGGCGGTAGCTGAAGCTGAAGCGCAGGGTGTTATTGGTAAAGAAAGTACGCCGTTCTTGCTGGCGCGCGTTGCTGAACTGACCGGCGGTGACAGCCTGAAATCCAACATCCAGCTGGTGTTCAACAACGCCATTCTGGCGAGTGAAATTGCCAAAGAATACCAGCGTCTCGCGGGTTAATTTCTGACGGGCAGAAAGCCGTCGCCCGTACTGATCATACATACCGAAACCTGGCGCTGACGCCGGGTTTACTGGCATGAAGGGAAAATCATTATGGATATAATGAGAAGTGTTGTGGGGATGGTGGTGTTACTGGCAATAGCATTTGTGTTGTCGGTGAATAAAAAGAGCATCAGTTTGCGCACGGTTGGAGCCGCGCTGCTGCTGCAAATCGCTATTGGTGGCATCATGCTCTATTTTCCGCCGGGAAAATGGGCAGTAGAACAGGCGGCATTAGGCGTTCATAAAGTGATGTCTTACAGTGATGCCGGTAGCGCCTTCATTTTTGGTTCGCTGGTTGGGCCGAAAATGGATGTTCTCTTTGATGGCGCAGGCTTTATCTTCGCCTTTCGTGTACTTCCGGCGATTATCTTCGTTACCGCGCTCATTAGCCTGCTTTATTACATTGGCGTGATGGGGCTGCTGATTCGCATTCTTGGCAGTATTTTCCAGAAAGCCCTTAACATCAGCAAAATCGAATCTTTTGTTGCAGTTACCACTATTTTCCTCGGGCAAAACGAGATCCCGGCGATCGTAAAACCGTTTATCGATCGTATGAATCGCAACGAGCTGTTTACCGCAATTTGTAGCGGGATGGCGTCCATTGCTGGTTCGATGATGATTGGTTATGCCGGAATGGGCGTGCCGATTGACTACCTGTTAGCGGCATCGCTGATGGCTATCCCCGGCGGTATTTTGTTTGCGCGTATTCTTAGCCCAGCAACCGAGCCTTCGCAGGTGACATTTGAAAACCTGTCGTTCAGCGAAACGCCGCCAAAAAGCTTTATCGAAGCGGCGGCGAGCGGTGCGATGACCGGGCTGAAAATCGCCGCGGGTGTGGCGACGGTGGTAATGGCGTTTGTCGCAATTATTGCGCTGATCAACGGCATTATCGGCGGAATTGGCGGCTGGTTTGGTTTCGCCAATGCTTCTCTGGAAAGTATTTTTGGCTATGTGCTGGCGCCACTGGCGTGGATCATGGGGGTAGACTGGAGCGATGCTAACCTTGCGGGTAGCCTGATTGGGCAGAAACTGGCGATAAACGAATTTGTTGCTTACCTGAGTTTTTCACCATACCTGCAAACGGGCGGCACGCTGGAAGTGAAAACCATTGCGATTATCTCCTTTGCGCTTTGTGGTTTTGCTAACTTTGGTTCTATCGGCGTTGTCGTTGGGGCGTTTTCGGCTATTTCGCCAAAACGTGCTCCGGAAATCGCCCAGCTTGGTTTACGGGCGCTGGCAGCAGCGACGCTTTCCAACCTGATGAGTGCGACTATTGCCGGGTTCTTTCTTGGGCTGGCGTAATGCTCGATTTATAGTCCGGATAAGACGTATCCGGCAATCGCACTATTGCCAATAATTTTTACTGCATCATCCCGGAGAATTTATTCTCCGGGTCCATTTCCAGCGCCAACCCTAACAGCTGCTTTCTGTTTTTAATTAAATATCCTTTCTGACTTTTAATTAATAAACCGTCGTGAATGAATTGCGCGAGAACATATAACAGGTGCCGATAAGAAACACCCAAATACTCTGCCGCTTGTGTGTGTTTTTCGTGATAAAGATCACCTTCTTGCGAGAGTAATATAAATGCTGCCAGGCGATTCACTAACGGAAATGATTGGTTCTGCGTTAGAGATACAATATTACGATAATTTTTATGACTTAAGGTGACGCAGAGTTTTCGTAAAAATAGCGTGTCGTTTAATAACAGTGGACGGTAATGTTTCATAGGGAGCGCAATACACCAACACTCTTCAATAGCCTGTACCGCACGCGGTTCATGATCTTTGTCGATTAACTCAATCTCGCCAATAAAACAGGGCGCGGCAAAGAAATCAATCAGCGACACGCGACCATTAGCAAACGTGGCGTAAAGTCTGGCACGGCCTCGCGTCAGGTAAAACAGCCAGGACGGCTGTTGCCCTTCCTGCACAATGTAGTCACGCGCTAAAAAATGAAACAACCGCGTATCGGCTGAAACATCCGTTGAAAAGCAATCCTTAAACGCGGATTCACTCATCAATTGCTGCTTAAGATCATTATTGTGGATTTCTTTCACGATGTTTATCCGCTATGAGATTTCTCATATTTAGCATACGTACGCTGTTGTTAAGATTCAATCATCGGCCCGGTCGAATTTTCTTTGCTGTAGAAAAAATAACGCAACTGGAAACAGAGGAAATAAACAATGGAAAAGAGAAAAATTATTCTGGATTGTGATCCGGGTCATGATGATGCTATTGCCATAATGATGGCTGCGAAACATCCGGCGATTGATTTATTAGGTATCACTATTGTGGCGGGTAATCAGACGCTTGATAAAACATTAATTAATGGCCTGAATGTTTGCCAGAAACTGGAGATTAATGTTCCGGTTTATGCGGGGATGCCGCAGCCCATTATGCGTCAACAAATTGTTGCCGATAATATTCACGGTGAAACCGGACTGGATGGCCCGGTATTCGAGCCGCTAACCCGCCAGGCAGAAAGTACTCATGCGGTGAAATATATCATTGATACCCTGATGGCAAGCGATGGCGATATCACTCTGGTGCCGGTTGGTCCGTTGTCAAACATCGCGGTGGCAATGCGCATGCAACCCGCAATCCTGCCCAAAATCCGTGAAATTGTACTGATGGGCGGCGCTTACGGTACTGGCAACTTTACGCCATCCGCCGAGTTCAACATCTTTGCTGACCCGGAAGCCGCACGCGTGGTGTTCACCTCCGGCGTTCCGTTGGTGATGATGGGCCTCGATCTTACCAACCAGACCGTTTGCACCCCGGACGTGATTGCGCGGATGGAAAGGGCTGGCGGCCCTGCCGGAGAGCTGTTCAGCGACATCATGAACTTCACTCTCAAAACCCAGTTCGAAAACTATGGCCTGGCTGGCGGCCCGGTGCACGACGCCACCTGCATCGGTTATCTGATTAACCCTGATGGCATTAAAACCCAGGAGATGTACGTCGAAGTAGACGTTAACAGTCGCCCTTGCTATGGGCGTACCGTCTGCGACGAGCTGGGCGTTCTTGGCAAGCCTGCTAATACCAAAGTCGGCATCACTATTGATACCGACTGGTTCTGGGGATTAGTCGAAGAGTGCGTGCGCGGCTACATCAAAACCCATTAAGTGTTGATAACAAGCCGGGCCAGTATCGCAAAGTGCAGGCCCGGCTATTTCTGATGGGCAGAAAGCCGTCGCCCAAAATGACATGAAGAGATAATCACTATGGATGTCATGAGAAGTGTTCTGGGAATGGTGGTATTGCTGACGATTGCGTTTTTACTGTCAGTAAACAAGAAGAAGATCAGCCTGCGTACCGTTGGCGCGGCGTTAGTATTACAGGTCGTGATTGGCGGCATTATGCTTTGGTTACCGCCAGGGCGTTGGGTCGCTGAAAAAGTCGCTTTTGGCGTCCATAAAGTGATGGCGTACAGCGACGCGGGTAGCGCATTTATCTTCGGTTCTCTGGTCGGACCGAAAATGGACACCTTATTTGATGGCGCAGGATTTATCTTTGGTTTCAGGGTATTACCGGCAATTATCTTCGTCACTGCACTGGTGAGTATTCTCTACTACATCGGTGTGATGGGGATTTTAATTCGCATTCTCGGCGGTATATTCCAGAAAGCATTAAATATCAGCAAGATTGAGTCATTTGTCGCGGTCACTACCATTTTCCTCGGGCAAAACGAAATTCCGGCGATTGTGAAGCCTTTTATCGATCGTCTGAATCGCAATGAGCTGTTTACAGCTATTTGCAGCGGGATGGCCTCAATTGCTGGTTCGACAATGATTGGTTACGCTGCACTGGGCGTACCTGTGGAATATCTGCTGGCGGCATCATTAATGGCGATCCCCGGCGGGATCTTGTTTGCCCGCCTGCTAAGCCCGGCTACGGAATCTTCGCAGGTTTCCTTTAATAACCTCTCTTTCACCGAAACACCGCCAAAAAGCATTATTGAAGCAGCAGCGACCGGGGCGATGACCGGGTTGAAAATCGCTGCGGGTGTGGCAACAGTGGTGATGGCATTTGTTGCCATCATTGCGTTAATTAACGGTATTATCGGCGGCGTTGGCGGCTGGTTTGGTTTTGAGCAAGCCTCGCTGGAGTCCATTTTAGGTTATCTGCTGGCCCCGCTGGCGTGGGTGATGGGTGTTGACTGGAGTGATGCAAATCTTGCCGGGAGTTTGATTGGGCAGAAGCTGGCGATCAATGAATTTGTCGCTTATCTCAATTTCTCGCCATATCTGCAAACGGGTGGCTCTCTGGATGCTAAAACCGTGGCGATTATTTCTTTTGCGCTGTGCGGTTTCGCTAACTTTGGTTCTATCGGGGTAGTGGTAGGGGCATTTTCTGCGGTTGCGCCACACCGTGCGCCGGAAATTGCCCAGCTTGGTTTACGGGCGCTGGCGGCGGCGACGCTTTCCAACCTGATGAGTGCGACCATTGCCGGGTTCTTTATTGGTTTAGCGTAGTGCGCGATTTATGAGCCGGATAAGACGCGTTAAGCGTCGCATCCGGCAACATTGTTACACCATTGGCACTAATGAAAGCGCGTTATCGGCAGACAGGGTAGGGTTGTTTAAGCTGCCGCTGGCGCGCGAAATTGCCGCGCAGGCCATCGCAAAACGGGCGCTATCATGGAAACTGCTTCCTTCCAGAAAGCTATACACCAGGCCCGCCATAAAACCATCGTCAGCACCAAAACTGTCTACCGTCGTATGCGTTGGCGCAGTCAGCAAAAATTGTTCACCATCCTTTTCGCTGCAATAAACTGACTCATCGGGCAAATAAACAAACAGTTGCTGAACACCTTGCTGATGCAACGCATTCACTGCGGCATTACGGTCAGCATCGCTGGTGATCGCCTGTCCCCATAAAATTTCCAGTTCCTGTAAAGTGGGTTTCAGGGTGTGAATATGCGCCAGCCAGTGTTTGATTTTGCCCGCTTTGAATTCTGAAACGGTATCGACAAACACCGGGATTTCATCAGCGAGGGTAAAGACCCACTCCAGCGCCTCGGCTGTCAGGTTGCAATCAGCCAGCACCACGCCCGCATGACGAAGTAAATCGCGAGACCCGTTCAGTAGTTGCGGTGTCAACTGTTCCAACAGATGGGTATCGTTAATCGCCAGCACGGTTTCATCGTCTCGATTGGCAATTGCCAGATACGTCGATGTGCTTTGGCCGTGTAAACGAACGCAGCCGGAGACATTCACGCCGGCGCGGCGCGTCTCTTCCAGGAGCATTTCGCCATAAAAGTCATCGCCAATCACCGAGAGTAAATGGACGTCGCGGCCTAACAGCGCCAGATTATGGGCAATGTTGCGCCCAACGCCGCCCGCCGAGCAATGAATCGTACCGGGATTAGAGGCCGCTTGCGGATAACGGATATCCGCCATCCCGCGAATATCCATATTGATTGTTCCCACCACCACGCAATATTCCTGCTCGGTGAGAATGTAACCTTTGCCTTTAATCCGCCCTTTGCGCATTAAATCCATAATATGCGCCGCTACGCGCGAACGGCTAATTTGCAGCATATCCGCAATTTCATTCTGCTGAATCAGCGGGTTACGCCGTAAAATTGCAAGGATTTCCTTCTCCCGGTTGTTCATTTTCAGGCTACCGCTTTTTCAGTTTGTTGCGCTTTCAGCCAGGCGATCTCTTCTGCCCAGATATCCGGGTTGATAGTTTCGAGGATCAGCGGAATGCCGTCGAAACGGCCGTCCTGCATGATCCAGCGGAACGCATCATGACCGATATTGCCTTCACCGAGGCTATGATGGCGGTCAACGCGGCTGCCAAAGGTGCTTTTCGCATCGTTAAGGTGCATCCCGCGCAGATATTTAAAGCCGACAATACGGGCAAAATCCGCGAATGTTTTCTCGCATTCGGCTGGAGTACGCAAACCATACCCGGCAGCGAAAGCATGGCAGGTATCAATGCAGACGCCGACGCGGGATTTATCTTCCACACCGTCGATAATCGCTGCGAGATGTTCGAATTTAAATCCAAGGTTGCTGCCCTGACCGGCGGTATTTTCAATCACCGCGGTTACACCTTGTGTTTTATCCAGTGCAATGTTGATGGATTCGGCAATACGCGCAAGGCAATCCTCTTCTGAAATCTGCATCAGATGGCTGCCAGGGTGGAAGTTGAGCAAAGAAAGCCCCAGCTGTTCGCAACGCTGCATTTCATCTATAAAGGCATCGCGCGATTTTTCCAGAGCTTCAGCGACCGGATGTCCGAGGTTAATCAGATAACTGTCGTGGGGAAGAATTTGCGCCGACGTGTAGTGATATTTTTCACAGGCGGCTTTGAATTCATCGATGGTTTGCGTCGTGAGCGGTGCGGCACGCCACTGACGTTGGTTTTTGGTGAACAAGGCAAACGCGGTTGCGTCGATTTCGGCGGCGCGAATTGCGGCATTTGCCAGACCGCCAGCAGCACTAACGTGCGCTCCAATGTATTTCATGCGAGGACTCCTGTTAAACCCGCTGGAGGAAAACGGTAATGATAGCGGGTTAACAGGAGCAAGATGTAGTGGTTTATGCGATGACGCTTTGAATCACATAGTTAATCGCACCACCACCAACAATCAGCCAGGCAAACAGTACCAGTGCCATCAGCAGAGGTTTCGCCCCGGCTTTTTTCAGCGCGCTGACGTGAGTGGTCAGACCCAGCGCCGCCATCGCCATTGCCAGCAGGAAGGTATCCAGCGTTACCAGCATGTTCACCACGCTCTGCGGTAACAGGTGGAACGAGTTAAAGATGGCAACTACGATGAACAAGATGGCAAACCACGGAATAGTGATTTTGCTTTTCTCGCCGCTGTTCGCCCCAGACAGCTGTTTAACACGCGCCGCCAGCAGGATGAGGAACGGAGCCAGCATCATCACGCGCAGCATTTTGGAAATAACTGCTGCGTTTTCTGCATCCGGGCTGATGGCATGACCTGCCGCCACCACCTGCGCCACTTCGTGCACAGTAGAACCAATGTAGATACCGAAAGTTTCCGGGCTAAACCATTGAGACATCAGCGGATATATCGCCGGGTAGAGGAAAATCGCGACGGTCCCGAAGATAACAACGGTTGCAACAGCCACGGTTACTTTACTGGCTTCCGCTTTCACTACCGGCTCAGTCGCCAGTACCGCTGCAGCACCACAGATACTGCTACCGGCACCGATCAACCAGCTGGTGTGCTTATCCAGACCAAACACTTTCTGCCCCAGGAAGCAAGCCAGCAGGAAGGTACTGGACAGCGTCAGCACGTCAATGATGATCCCACTGATACCGACATCGGCAATTTGCGAGAACGTCAGACGGAAGCCATAAAGAATGATACCCAGACGTAATAAATATTGCTTGGCAAACAGCACGCCACCGTCACAGCTTTTCCAGATGTGCGGATAGATGGTGTTGCCTAAAACCATCCCCAACAAGATTGCGAGGGTGAGGGCACTAAACCCGGCACCCGCAATCGCGGGAATGGAACCACCCCACAGGGCGACCCCGGTGATAACTGCACTCAGGGCTAACCCCGGAATAAAATGCCACAGTGTACGATGTTGTTTCTGTAAGGTGATATTCGTCATAACCCTCTCCTTTAACCGGGCATAAGGTTACGACTAACTGGTTTAAAAATAAAATTGATTATATATTTATAATTAATCTTTATAAGTGGTAAGCGACTATGCACATCACCCTCCGGCAGTTGGAAGTTTTTGCAGAAGTATTGAAAAGTGGATCAACCACCCAGGCGTCGGTGATGCTGGCGTTGTCGCAATCAGCAGTGAGCGCAGCCTTGACCGACCTGGAAGGGCAGCTTGGCGTGCAACTGTTTGATCGCGTGGGGAAAAGACTGGTTGTTAATGAACACGGGCGGCTGCTCTATCCGCGTGCGTTGGCACTGCTTGAACAGGCGATTGAAATCGAACAACTGTTTCGCGAAGACAACGGCGCGATTCGTGTCTATGCCAGTAGTACCATCGGTAACTACATTCTGCCTGCAGTCATCGCCCGGTATCGCCATGATTATCCGCAGTTGCCGATTGAACTGAGCGTTGGGAACAGCCAGGACGTGATGCAAGCGGTGCTGGATTTCCGCGTTGATATTGGCTTTATTGAAGGACCGTGCCACAGCACTGAAATCATTTCTGAACCGTGGCTGGAAGACGAGCTGGTGGTTTTCGCCGCGCCGACTTCGCCGCTGGCTCGTGGTCCGGTCACTTTAGAACAGCTGGCCGCTGCGCCGTGGATCCTGCGTGAACGCGGTTCCGGCACGCGGGAGATCGTCGATTATCTGTTACTGTCGCATTTACCGAAGTTTGAGATGGCGATGGAATTAGGTAACTCCGAGGCAATCAAACATGCGGTGCGTCATGGGTTGGGAATCAGTTGCCTGTCGCGAAGGGTCATTGAAGATCAATTGCAGGCTGGCACATTAAGTGAAGTTGCTGTCCCTCTGCCGCGCCTGATGCGTACGTTGTGGCGTATACATCATCGGCAGAAACACCTTTCCAACGCGTTACGGCGCTTTCTGGAGTACTGCGATTCCTCCACTTTGCCGCGTTAATCCGTTGTACAGAAACCTACGGGGGCTGTGTCGATTTTGTGACGCAGCACCACCGGTATACATTCGCCAGAAAAGAGATTGGTTGCTTTACTTATAATCCCTGGGCGATCATGAAGGTGTCTTATAAAAGCGTATTTCTACCGGAAGGATTGCAAATCGTCTGCTACAATCGCGCCTCATTTTTAAGATGGATAGCATTTTCGTATGGTTTCCGAAACTAAAACCACAGAAGCGCCGGGCTTACGCCGTGAATTAAAGGCGCGTCACCTGACGATGATTGCCATTGGCGGTTCCATCGGTACGGGTCTTTTTGTTGCCTCTGGCGCAACGATCTCTCAGGCAGGTCCAGGTGGGGCGCTGCTCTCGTATATTCTGATCGGCCTGATGGTTTACTTCCTGATGACCAGTCTTGGTGAACTGGCGGCATATATGCCGGTTTCTGGTTCCTTTGCCACTTACGGTCAGAACTATGTTGAAGAAGGCTTTGGCTTCGCGCTGGGCTGGAACTACTGGTACAACTGGGCGGTTACTATCGCCGTTGACCTGGTGGCCGCTCAGTTGGTCATGAGCTGGTGGTTCCCGGACACCCCGGGTTGGATCTGGAGTGCGCTGTTCCTCGGCGTTATCTTCCTCCTGAACTACATTTCAGTTCGTGGCTTTGGCGAGGCGGAATACTGGTTCTCACTGATCAAAGTCACTACGGTCATTGTCTTTATCATCGTCGGCGTGATGATGATTATCGGCATCTTCAAAGGCGCACAGCCTGCGGGCTGGAGCAACTGGACGATTGGCGAAGCACCATTTGCTGGTGGTTTTGCGGCGATGATCGGTGTGGCAATGATTGTCGGCTTCTCTTTCCAGGGAACCGAGCTGATCGGTATTGCTGCAGGCGAGTCCGAAGAACCGGCGAAAAACATTCCACGCGCGGTACGTCAGGTGTTCTGGCGAATCCTGCTGTTCTATGTGTTCGCAATCCTGATCATCAGCCTGATCATTCCATACACCGATCCGAGCCTGCTGCGTAACGATGTTAAAGACATCAGCGTCAGCCCGTTCACCCTGGTGTTCCAGCATGCGGGTCTGCTCTCTGCGGCGGCGGTGATGAACGCGGTTATTCTGACGGCGGTGCTGTCAGCGGGTAACTCCGGTATGTATGCGTCTACTCGTATGCTGTACACCCTGGCGTGTGACGGTAAAGCGCCGCGCATTTTCGCTAAATTGTCGCGTGGTGGCGTACCGCGTAACGCGCTGTATGCGACCACGGTAATTGCGGGTCTGTGCTTCCTGACCTCCATGTTTGGTAACCAGACGGTATACCTGTGGCTGCTGAACACCTCCGGTATGACAGGCTTTATCGCCTGGCTGGGAATTGCGATCAGCCATTATCGTTTCCGTCGCGGTTATGTGCTGCAGGGGCATGATATTAACGATCTGCCGTACCGTTCAGGCTTCTTCCCGCTGGGACCGATCTTCGCTTTTGTGCTGTGCCTGATTATCACTCTGGGCCAGAACTACGAAGCGTTCCTGAAAGACACTATCGACTGGGGTGGCGTAGCGGCAACCTATATTGGCATCCCGCTGTTCCTTATGATCTGGTTTGGCTATAAGTTGATTAAAGGAACCCACTTCGTACGCTACAGCGAAATGAAGTTCCCGCAGAACGATAAGAAATAAGTTTTACCCCTTCCTTAATAAAGCCCTCTCAACCGAGAGGGCTTTTTCTTTTCCTTAGTATTCATACGGATATAAAATTTAACATTTGGATTGATAATTGTTATCGTTTGCATTATCGTTACGCCGAAATCAAAAAAGGCTGACAAATCAGAGGCTGTTCAGGCTTTTGGGATGATCACCTGCATACAAAAAAGTCTACCGCGATGCTGCCGTACGCAAGGGGACATGAAGAAGATGTGAGCGATAACCCATTTTATTTTCGTAGTTACCTCATGGAGATATGGAATGTTTAGGTTGAACCCTTTCGTACGGGTCGGGCTGTGTTTGTCTGCAGTTTCATGTGCATGGCCTGTGTTAGCGGTTGATGATGATGGCGAAACGATGGTAGTCACGGCATCTTCCGTTGAACAAAACCTCAAAGATGCGCCCGCCAGTATCAGTGTCATTACCCAGCAAGATTTGCAACGTAAACCAGTGCAAAATTTGAAGGATGTCCTCAAAGAAGTGCCGGGCGTACAACTGACTAACGAAGGGGACAACCGTAAGGGCGTCAGTATTCGTGGTCTGGATAGCAGCTACACCCTGATTCTTGTCGATGGTAAACGTGTTAACTCGCGCAATGCCGTCTTCCGCCATAATGACTTTGACCTGAACTGGATCCCTGTCGATTCCATCGAACGTATTGAAGTGGTCCGTGGCCCGATGTCTTCACTGTATGGTTCCGATGCGCTCGGCGGCGTGGTGAACATCATCACCAAAAAAATCGGCCAGAAATGGTCAGGCACTGTAACGGTAGATATCACCATTCAGGAACATCGCGATCGCGGTGACACCTACAACGGCCAGTTCTTCACGAGTGGACCGCTGATTGACGGCGTGCTGGGAATGAAAGCTTACGGTAGCCTGGCAAAACGTGAAAAGGATGACCCGCAGAGTTCCTCTACTACCGACACGGGAGAAACGCCGCGTATTGAAGGATTCTCCAGTCGCGACGGCAATGTCGAATTTGCCTGGACGCCGAATCAAAATCACGATTTTACCGCTGGTTACGGTTTTGACCGCCAGGATCGCGATTCTGACTCGCTGGACAAAAACCGCCTCGAACGCCAGAACTACTCCGTAAGCCATAATGGGCGCTGGGATTACGGCACCAGCGAACTGAAATATTATGGTGAGAAAGTCGAGAACAAAAACCCAGGCAACAGTAGCCCGATTACTTCCGAAAGTAACACGGTCGATGGTAAATACACGCTGCCGCTGACGGCTATCAATCAGTTTGTCACGGTGGGTGGTGAATGGCGCCACGACAAACTTAGCGATGCGGTGAACCTGACCGGTGGCACCAGCACTAAAACGTCCGCCAGTCAGTACGCGCTGTTTGTGGAAGATGAATGGCGGATCTTCGAGCCGCTGGCGCTGACGACCGGCGTGCGTATGGACGATCACGAAACCTACGGCGAACACTGGAGTCCGCGTGCCTATCTGGTCTATAACGCCACCGACACCGTAACGGTGAAAGGGGGCTGGGCGACGGCTTTTAAAGCGCCTTCGTTATTACAACTTAGCCCCGACTGGACGAGCAATTCCTGCCGTGGCGCATGCAAGATTATTGGTAGCCCGGACCTGAAACCAGAAACCAGCGAAAGTTGGGAGCTGGGGCTTTACTACATGGGCGAAGAAGGTTGGTTGGAAGGCGTTGAATCCAGTGTGACCGTCTTTCGCAATGATGTGAAAGATCGTATTAGCATCAGCCGTACATCTGACGTCAATGCTGCGCCGGGTTACCAAAACTTTGTTGGTTTTGAAACGGGGGCAAACGGTCGACGTATACCGGTGTTCAGTTACTACAACGTCAATAAAGCACGTATCCAGGGCGTGGAAACCGAACTGAAAATTCCGTTCAACGATGAATGGAAGCTGTCACTCAACTACACCTACAACGATGGACGCGATGTCAGCAACGGTGAAAACAAACCACTTTCCGATCTGCCGTTCCATACCGCTAACGGTACGCTGGACTGGAAACCGCTGGCGCTGGAAGACTGGTCATTCTATGTTTCTGGTCACTATACCGGGCAGAAACGAGCCGACAGCGCCACGGCTAAAACACCGGGCGGTTATACCATCTGGAATACCGGCGCGGCCTGGCAGGTGACTAAAGACGTCAAACTGCGCGCAGGCGTGCTGAACCTTGGCGACAAGGATCTCAGTCGTGACGACTACAGCTATAACGAAGACGGACGTCGTTACTTTATGGCTGTGGATTATCGCTTCTGATGAGGAGATGCCCGGCGAACCGGGCGAACTTTCACTTCAGTAGATACTGCGCATGGAAGCGCAGATGATCCTCTATAAAAGAAGCAATGAAGTAGTAACTGTGATCATAACCAGGTTGAATACGTAGCGTCATCGGCCACGCTTTCTGGCGCGCGGCTTCTGCCAGTACTGCAGGTTGCAGTTGGTCAGCAAGAAACTGATCATTATCACCCTGATCAATAAGCGTCGGGATCGCATCTTGCGCATGACTGGCATACATCAGCGCGCAACTGTCCCATTCCAGCCATGCATTTTTGTCCTCACCTAAATAGGTGCTAAACGCTTTGATTCCCCACGGGACGCAGCACGGATTCACAATCGGCGCAAAGGCGGAAACGCTGGTGTATTTGCCCGGATTTTTCAGCGCCATAATCAATGCGCCATGACCCCCCATCGAATGACCACTAATAGCACAGCGATCGCTGACGTTAAATTGCGATTGAATCAGCGTCGGTAATTCATCGCGCAGATAATCATACATCCGGTAATGCGTCGCCCACGGCGGTTGCGTGGCGTTGAGATAAAACCCCGCACCCTGGCCTAAATCGTAGCCATCATCGTTAGCAATCTGTTCGCCGCGCGGGCTGGTGTCTGGCATCACCAGTACAATCCCTAGTTCTGCCGCTACGCGCTGAGCGCCTGCTTTGGTGGTGAAGTTCTCGTCATTGCAGGTTAAACCTGAAAGCCAGTACAGCACCGGCGGAGGGGCGTTGTCGCGGGGCGGTGGGAGAAAGATGCTGAACGTCATCGGGCAATTTAAGGTACTGGAGTCGTGCCGCCAGCGTTGCTGCCAGCCTTCAAAACAGCGGTGCTCTTCGAGCATTTCCATGCGTGGCTCCTTGTTGTGTTGTTTGCATTTTAGTCATCATACCGTTTATTCAATGCGCTGTGAGTAACTTTCACTTCCGCATATGCATAACGATGTTTTAACATCTAACGCTGAAAGGCAGCGGCAATTACAATAATTATCGCTGTGAATACTGGATTATGTGCGCCACCTCACGCACAATAATCGGGCTGCTAATCAGCTTAATAACTTTGCCCCCACGCAGGGCGGAGGCGTCACACCTGCAGGAGAAAACATAAATGCCATCACTCAGTAAAGAAGCGGCCCTGGTTCATGAAGCGTTAGTTGCGCGAGGACTGGAAACACCGCTGCGCCCGCCCGTGCATGAAATGGATAACGAAACGCGCAAAAGCCTTATCGCCGGTCATATGACTGAAATCATGCAGCTATTGAATCTCGACCTCGCTGATGACAGTTTGATGGAAACGCCGCATCGCATCGCTAAAATGTATGTCGATGAAATTTTCTCCGGTCTGGATTACGCCAATTTCCCGAAAATCACCCTCATTGAAAACAAAATGAAGGTCGATGAAATGGTCACCGTGCGTGATATCACCCTGACCAGCACCTGCGAGCACCATTTTGTCACTATCGATGGCAAAGCGACGGTAGCCTATATCCCGAAAGATTCGGTGATCGGCCTGTCGAAAATTAACCGCATCGTGCAGTTCTTTGCCCAGCGCCCGCAGGTGCAGGAACGTCTGACTCAGCAAATCCTCATTGCGCTGCAAACGCTGCTGGGGACCAATAACGTGGCTGTCTCCATCGACGCGGTGCATTACTGCGTGAAAGCGCGTGGCATCCGCGATGCAACCAGCGCCACGACAACGACCTCCCTCGGTGGTTTGTTCAAATCCAGTCAGAATACGCGGCACGAGTTTCTGCGCGCTGTGCGTCATCACAACTGATTAAAAGGCAGGAACCATGGAGCGCAACGTCACGCTCGATTTTGTTCGCGGCGTCGCCATTCTGGGGATCCTGCTATTAAACATCAGCGCCTTTGGGCTACCAAAGGCGGCTTATCTCAATCCCGCCTGGTACGGCGCTATTACGCCGCAGGATGCATGGACCTGGGCATTTCTCGATCTCATCGGCCAGGTGAAATTCCTCACGCTTTTTGCGCTGTTGTTTGGCGCGGGCCTGCAAATGTTGCTGCCGCGCGGCAGACGCTGGATCCAGTCGCGGTTAACACTGTTAGTCTTGCTGGGCTTTATTCACGGTTTATTGTTCTGGGACGGCGATATCCTGCTGGCTTACGGATTGGTGGGCTTAATCAGTTGGCGACTGGTGCGTGATGCGCCATCGGTAAAAAGTTTATTTAATACTGGCGTGATGCTGTATCTGGTGGGGATTGGCGTTTTGCTGTTGCTGGGGTTGATTTCTGACAGCCAGACCAGCCGCGCCTGGACGCCAGATGCATCGGCCATTTTGTATGAAAAATACTGGAAACTTCATGGTGGCGTTGAAGCGATCAGTAACCGTGCCGATGGCGTAGGCAACAGTTTACTGGCACTGGGCGCGCAGTATGGCTGGCAACTGGCAGGGATGATGTTAATTGGCGCTGCGCTGATGCGTAGCGGCTGGCTGAAAGGGCGGTTCAGCTTACGTCACTATCGTCGTACCGGTTTTGTGCTGGTGGCAATTGGTGTGCTGATTAACCTTCCTGCTATCGCACTGCAATGGCGGCTGGACTGGGCGTATCGCTGGTGTGCCTTCTTACTTCAAATGCCGCGTGAACTTAGCGCGCCGTTTCAGGCAATTGGCTATGCGTCGCTGTTTTATGGCTTTTGGCCGCAATTAAGCCGCTTCAGGCTGGTGCTGGCAATCGCCTGCGTCGGACGGATGGCGCTAACCAATTATCTACTGCAAACGCTGATTTGTACCACGCTGTTTTACCACCTCGGTTTGTTTATGCAGTTTGACCGCCTGGAGTTGCTGGCGTTTGTCGTTCCGGTATGGCTGGCGAACCTGCTTTTCTCTGTTATCTGGCTGCGTTACTTCCGTCAGGGGCCGGTGGAATGGCTCTGGCGTCAGTTAACCTTGCGCGCTGCCGGACCTGCATTATCTAAAACATCCAGATAACGATCTGGATCACATTCATTAACAAAACGGCTGTAACCGTTTCCATTGCTGTGACTCGATTCACGAAGTCCTGTATTCAGTGCTGACAAAATAGCCGCCAGCAAGCAGTAACCTACTGCATTCTCATAACAGGTAGTGAATATGATCACCATTCGTGATGTAGCGCGTCAGGCTGGCGTCTCTGTGGCAACGGTTTCCCGGGTGCTCAATAACAGCACGCTGGTAAGTGCCGACACGCGTGAAGCAGTTATGAAAGCGGTGAGTGAGTTGGATTATCGGCCAAATGCCAATGCACAGGCGCTGGCAACTCAGATGAGCGATACCATCGGTGTGGTGGTCATGGATGTTTCAGATGCATTTTTCGGCGCATTGGTTAAAGCCGTCGATCTCGTTGCCCAGCAACATCAGAAATATGTGTTGATTGGCAATAGCTATCATGAAGCGGAAAAAGAGCGTCACGCCATTGAGGTGTTAATTCGCCAGCGTTGTAACGCGTTGATTGTTCATTCAAAGGCGTTAAGTGACGACGAGCTGGCGCAATTTATGGACAACATTCCCGGCATGGTGCTCATCAATCGGGTTGTGCCAGGCTATGCCCATCGCTGTGTTTGTCTGGATAATATCAGCGGTGCCAGAATGGCGACGCGCATGTTGTTGAATAACGGTCATCAACGTATCGGCTATCTCTCTTCCAGCCACAGCATTGAAGATGACGCAATGCGTAAAGCGGGCTGGATAAGCGCGCTGAAAGAGCAGGATATTGTTCCGCCGGAAAGCTGGATTGGCACGGGTACGCCAGATATGCCAGGCGGCGAGGCGGCGATGGTTGAACTACTCGGGCGCAATCTACAACTTACGGCTGTATTTGCCTATAACGACAATATGGCCGCAGGCGCTCTGACGGCATTAAAAGATAATGGCATTGCGATTCCGTTACATCTCTCAATCATTGGTTTCGATGATATCCCCATTGCTCGTTACACCGACCCGCAATTAACGACTGTGCGTTACCCCATTGCTTCGATGGCAAAATTAGCCACGGAACTGGCCTTGCAGGGGGCAGCAGGCAACATTGATCCGCGTGCCAGCCACTGTTTTATGCCGACGTTAGTGCGCCGCCATTCTGTCGCAATACGCCAGAATGCGGCGGCGATCACTAACTGAGCAAATCAGGGGATGTAACCGCTTTCAATTTGTGAGTGATTTCACAGTATGTTAACAATGTGGTAGCTATGATTGCACCGTTTTAACGTTGTAACTTGTATGTAACAGCGAATAATCGCTTTTATCGAGGTTATGGCGTCATAACAACAATTAGAGCCGTTTTATGGAGCGTTACCGGGCATGGACGAACGGATTTTTAAAAATGAGCTTCGGCGTTCAGTAACACTTCATTAACCATACTGGCCCGCCGAGCATTTATCTCAAGCACTACCCTGCATAAGAAAAACCGGAGATACCATGAATAAGAAGGTGTTAACCCTGTCTGCTGTGATGGCCAGCATGTTATTCGGCGCCGCTGCACACGCTGCTGATACCCGTATTGGTGTGACGATTTATAAATATGACGATAATTTTATGTCTGTTGTGCGTAAGGCTATCGAACAGGATGCGAAAGCAGCACCAGACGTCCAGTTGCTGATGAATGATTCACAGAATGACCAGTCCAAGCAGAACGATCAGATTGACGTGCTGTTGGCGAAAGGGGTGAAGGCGCTGGCAATCAACCTGGTTGACCCGGCAGCTGCGGGTACGGTGATTGAGAAAGCGCGCGGGCAAAACGTGCCGGTGGTTTTCTTCAACAAAGAACCTTCCCGTAAGGCACTGGATAGCTACGACAAAGCCTACTACGTTGGTACTGACTCCAAAGAGTCCGGCATTATCCAGGGCGATCTGATTGCTAAACACTGGGCGGCGAATCAGGGGTGGGATCTGAACAAAGACGGTCAGATTCAGTTCGTACTGCTGAAAGGCGAGCCGGGCCATCCGGATGCAGAAGCACGCACCACTTACGTGATTAAAGAGCTGAACGATAAAGGCATCAAAACTGAACAGTTACAGTTAGATACCGCTATGTGGGACACTGCTCAGGCGAAAGATAAGATGGACGCCTGGCTGTCTGGCCCGAACGCCAACAAAATCGAAGTGGTTATTGCTAACAACGATGCGATGGCAATGGGTGCGGTTGAAGCGCTGAAAGCACACAACAAGTCCAGCATTCCGGTGTTTGGCGTCGATGCGCTGCCAGAAGCTCTGGCGCTGGTGAAATCCGGTGCGCTGGCGGGTACCGTACTGAATGATGCCAACAACCAGGCGAAAGCGACTTTTGATCTGGCGAAAAACCTGGCCGATGGCAAGGGCGCCGCTGACGGCACCAACTGGAAAATCGACAACAAAGTGGTTCGCGTACCTTATGTTGGCGTAGACAAAGATAACCTGGCTGAATTCAGCAAGAAATAAGACTGAACGGGCGCAATAGTTTATTGCGCCCTTATTGTATGACCAACAAGGTAAAATTATATGGTCAGCTCAACGACTCCGTCATCAGGTGAATACTTGTTGGAAATGAGCGGTATCAACAAGTCTTTTCCTGGTGTTAAGGCACTTGATAACGTTAATTTAAAAGTCCGACCACACTCTATCCATGCGTTAATGGGGGAAAACGGTGCGGGAAAATCAACATTATTAAAATGCCTGTTTGGTATTTATCAAAAAGATTCCGGCACCATTTTATTCCAGGGTAAAGAGATCGATTTTCATTCTGCCAAAGAAGCACTGGAAAATGGTATTTCGATGGTACACCAGGAGTTAAACCTGGTATTACAACGTTCGGTGATGGACAACATGTGGCTGGGGCGATATCCCACCAAAGGCATGTTTGTTGATCAGGACAAAATGTACCGTGAAACTAAAGCGATTTTTGATGAACTGGATATTGATATCGATCCGCGTGCGCGCGTCGGTACATTATCTGTTTCGCAAATGCAGATGATCGAAATTGCTAAAGCGTTTTCCTATAACGCGAAAATTGTGATTATGGATGAACCGACTTCTTCGTTAACCGAAAAAGAGGTCAATCATCTGTTTACTATTATTCGTAAATTAAAAGAACGCGGCTGCGGTATTGTCTATATCTCGCATAAAATGGAAGAGATTTTCCAGTTATGTGATGAAGTCACCGTATTGCGCGACGGTCAGTGGATCGCTACCGAACCGCTGGAAGGGCTGACGATGGACAAGATCATCGCCATGATGGTTGGTCGTTCTCTTAACCAGCGTTTCCCGGATAAAGAAAACAAGCCGGGCGAAGTGATCCTCGAAGTGCGTAACCTGACGTCACTACGCCAGCCATCGATTCGCGATGTGTCGTTTGACCTGCATAAAGGGGAGATCCTCGGTATTGCCGGGCTGGTGGGGGCGAAACGTACCGATATTGTTGAGACGTTATTTGGCATTCGCGAGAAATCTGCAGGCACCATTACGTTGCACGGCAAAAAGATCAATAACCATAATGCCAACGAAGCCATAAACCACGGATTCGCGTTGGTAACTGAAGAACGCCGTTCAACGGGAATTTATGCCTATCTGGATATTGGCTTTAACTCATTAATTTCCAATATTCGCAACTACAAAAATAAAGTTGGCTTGTTGGATAACTCGCGGATGAAAAGCGATACCCAGTGGGTGATTGATTCGATGCGGGTAAAAACGCCAGGGCATCGGACGCAAATTGGTTCGCTCTCAGGTGGTAATCAGCAAAAGGTGATTATTGGTCGCTGGCTGCTAACGCAACCAGAAATATTAATGCTCGACGAACCGACGCGCGGTATTGATGTTGGAGCGAAGTTTGAAATTTATCAGTTAATTGCCGAACTGGCGAAGAAAGGCAAGGGGATTATTATTATCTCATCTGAAATGCCAGAGTTGTTAGGGATAACAGACCGTATTCTGGTTATGAGCAATGGCCTCGTTTCCGGAATTGTCGATACAAAAACAACAACGCAAAACGAAATTCTGCGTCTTGCGTCTTTGCACCTTTAAGATTAGGGGCTTCCCATGAGTGCGTTAAATAAGAAAAGTTTTCTTACTTACCTGAAAGAGGGCGGTATTTACGTCGTTCTTTTAGTTTTGCTGGCCATTATTATTTTCCAGGACCCAACATTTTTAAGTCTGTTGAACTTAAGTAATATTCTCACCCAGTCATCGGTGCGTATTATTATCGCGCTCGGCGTGGCAGGGTTAATTGTCACCCAGGGGACTGACCTTTCTGCTGGTCGTCAGGTAGGGCTGGCGGCAGTGGTAGCAGCGACGTTATTGCAGTCGATGGATAACGCTAACAAAGTGTTTCCGGAAATGGCGACGATGCCGATTGCGCTGGTTATTCTGATTGTCTGTGCCATTGGTGCGGTGATCGGTTTGATCAACGGGCTGATTATCGCCTATCTCAACGTAACGCCATTCATAACCACTCTCGGCACGATGATCATCGTTTATGGCATTAACTCGCTCTATTACGACTTTGTTGGAGCGTCGCCTATTTCTGGTTTTGACAGTGGTTTCTCCACTTTTGCCCAGGGATTTATTGCGCTGGGGAGTTTCCGTCTCTCTTACATCACCTTCTACGCCCTGATTGCGGTGGCATTCGTCTGGGTGCTGTGGAACAAAACCCGTTTTGGTAAGAACATTTTTGCCATTGGCGGTAACCCGGAAGCGGCGAAAGTTTCTGGTGTCAACGTCGGCCTGAACCTGCTGATGATCTACGCGTTGTCTGGCGTGTTCTATGCCTTCGGCGGGATGTTAGAAGCCGGACGTATCGGCTCTGCCACCAACAACCTCGGCTTCATGTATGAGCTGGATGCTATCGCGGCGTGCGTGGTGGGCGGCGTATCGTTCAGCGGCGGTGTGGGGACGGTGATTGGCGTGGTGACCGGGGTAATTATCTTTACGGTCATCAACTATGGCCTGACGTACATCGGCGTAAACCCGTACTGGCAGTACATCATCAAAGGGGCGATTATTATCTTCGCCGTGGCGCTGGATTCACTGAAATACGCACGTAAGAAGTGATGTGATTGTGGGTATTGCCGGATGCAACGCTGGCGCGTTTTATCCGGCCTACAATGAGCACAACATACTGATTTATATGGTTTTGTAGGCCGGATAAGGCGTTCACGCCGTATCCGGCGACAGGAGCCAAATGCCGGATGAAATGCTGGTTTTACAACGTTACCGGGTGTTCTTTCTCTCCCTTCTTAAACTTCACTTCCCCGAGATCGATACAACCCACCGGGCAAACATGACCGCAAAGCAAACAACCAACGCATTTTTCGGTATTACAATGCGGCGTGCGCGTTTTCTCGTTCCATTCCATCGCCTGATGACCGCCGTCGTAACAGGAAATGTAACAGCGCCCACAGCCAACACATTTATCAAGATTGATACGGGGATAGACGATATAGCTGCGGTCTAAATCTTCTGCCGGAACAATATTATGATTCGCCAGACCTACCATCTTCTGCAACGAATCAAATCCCTGATCGGCAAGGTAATGCGACAACCCGCTCGCCATATCTTCCACTATCCGATATCCGTACTGCATAATGCCGGTGGTCACCTGCAAGGTTGCCGCGCCGAGCAATAAAAACTCCGCCGCATCTTCCCAGGTTTCAATACCGCCGATACCGCTGATCGGGAAATCGCGCAGCTCTGGATGCGTGCGCATTTGCTGAATAAAGCGCAGGGCGATCGGTTTCACCGCTTTACCGGAATAACCGGAAATACTCGATTTACCGTTGACGATCGGCATACCAATTTTCTGATTAAGATCGATATTGGTGATGGATTTGACGGTGTTAATCGCTGCAATGCCATCTGCGCCGCCGTGCTTCGCCGCCAGCGCCACTTCGCACATATCACCGATATTCGGCGTCATCTTCGCCAGCATTGGCAGCGTGGAACCACGTTTCACTGCCCGACAATATTTTTCTACCAGCTCCGGGCTTTGCCCGACATCGCTACCCATCGCATGGGAGGTCATCTGCGGACAGGAGAAGTTACACTCGATCATATCGGCGCCAGCTTCTTGCACCAGACGCGCCAGATCTTCCCATTGCTGCTCATTTTCCCCCATAATCGAAGCGATCAATATTTTGTCCGGGTAATCTTCTTTCAGCCGACGCAGGGCGGCCAGATTCTCCTCCAGGGGATGTTCAGCAATCTGCTCCATATTTTTGAAGCCGATAAAACCGGTATCTTCTTTCACCAGATGATCAAAACGCGGTGAGACTTCATTAGCGATAAAAAAGCCGATCGTTTTGAACACCACGCCACCCCAGCCGGTGTCGTAGGCTTTGGCGCACATCTCGTAGCAATTGCCAACCGGTGAAGAAGAGAGGCAGAACGGGTTGGGAAACTTCACGCCGCAAAAGGTAATAGAAAGATCTTTCGTTAACATGAGCAAGCTCCCTCTAAATAGTGATGGATCGCCTCGGCGGCTTCTTTCCCGGTTTTCACTGCATAAACCACGGTTTTGTCACCCTCAACAATATCGCCAGCGGCAAACAGTTGCGGGTCGCGGGTCTGGTAATTTTGCGTTTCGATGGTGTTACGCTGCGGAGCCAGCGCCGCAAACGTGGCAAGTTCGGCATGTTGGCCTACAGCGAGAATAATTTTGTCCGCCGCCATCGTCAGTTCGCCCAGTAAACGAACATGTTTAAACGTCACTTTATTGCCGTCTACAGCCACTGGCGTAAAGCCATCGATAATCGATACCCCCAATTTCTGAGCGCTGGTGAACTCTTTCTTGCTTGCCGGAAACTCATCTAACTCTTCACGCGCAACGCAGGTCACCGCCTGGCAACCAAGAACTTTCAGCGTGCTGGCAACGTCCATCGCGACATCGCCGCCGCCAATAATTAATGCGCTCTGTGGGATGCTGATATTGCCCTGCGCCTGTCGTGCACGTTGCAAGAAGTCGACGGCAATCTCAACGTCGCTATGTTCAAACAGCGGCAGACCAGAACCGCTCGATAACCCCACGGTGACCAGTACCGCTCGGTTTTCCGCTTTCAATTGTTCCAGCGTGAGTGTTTTACCAATCTCGCAATTGCACTTTATGGTCACCCCCATTTTTTCGATACGGGTGATTTCTGCATCCAGCACTGATTGCGGCAAACGAAATTGCGGAATGCCATTACGCAGCCAACCACCTGGCTGTGCTTCTTTTTCATAAATCGTGACGTCGTATCCCCGGTTGGTCAGTGTCACACTCGCTTGTAGCCCGGCAGGGCCTGCACCAATAATCGCCACTTTGCCGAGCGTTTTACTGCCGGGCTGATAAATCTCCATTCCGGTTTGCTGTTCGAAATCAGTAACAAAACGCTGTAAGCGGCCAATATCAATCGGGTCGTCGACACCGGCACGTGTACAACCTCGCTGGCATAATTTTTCCGTAGGGCATACTCTGGCGCAAACGGCACCGAGCGCGTTATTTTCGCGAATTGTCTCGGCAGCACCTTTAAAATTACGAAAATAAATTGAGCGAATAAATTTTCCCGGATCGGTTTGCGCCGGGCAAGCCTGACTACAGGGCGCGTCGTGACATAATAAACAGCGAGAGGCTTCTTTAATCGCCAGTAAAGGCGTAAAAGCCGGAGTGAGTTCATCCAGATAATTTTGTTGCGGCATGTGATCTTCCTTAATGCTATAGGTAATTAAGGCGAGCGTTTAGTCAATAATAATGTACTGATATTAAGGCTAAGCGTGCGGGGAAATTTAAACTGTGAAAGGATTCACAAATAGCTGCGGTTAAGAATGTGATATCCGCAGCTTATCAGGTGAAGTAATAATTATTCTCAATAATTAACTGGAGAGAGGAATATTAACGATAGAAAATAAGATAAATAATCATGCCAATAGATAAAATTCCGAAACCACAATACGCCACCATATAAGCAAAGAAGAGCCCCGGATTTTTTTCTCGCCAGACATACACCGGTTCCGGCGAATTTTTAACCCGTTTATCAATCGCGCCAGCACGCCAGCCTTTCCACGCTTCGCGAAAACAAAATACAGGGATTAGGAAAAAAACGGCAACGACAAAAAACTGCTGTACATCCATAACTACTTTCCTTGTTTCTTTTGTAATTCAAGTAACTGCTCGGGCGTGACGGCGGGATAGCCCTGCGCATCTTCCGGCACTTGATGCATTGCCGGAATAGGGACCAATGGACCTAAAAAACGCGGCTCACGTTTAAAAATATAAAGGTCAGCCAGCGCGCCGAAACGGGCGGCAAATTCGCGAATACGGACAGACCACATATCTTTTGGCGATGGTACGGCATAACACTGGGCCTGAATACCCATATGTAAAGCGATAAATAATGCCCGCTCACAGTGAAAACGCTGGGTGATAATAATGAAATCGTTAGTATCGAACACTTTGCGCGTGCGTACGATGGAATCCAGTGTTCGGAAGCCCGCGTAATCGAGAACAATATCAGAGGGGTCGACGCCAGCGGCTATTAAATCTTTGCGCATGGTCATCGGCTCGTTATAACTTTGCAACGCGTTATCGCCGCTAAGTAATAGATAGTTCACTTTACCGCTGTTATAGGCATTAATCGCCCCCTGAATACGGTAGCGGTAATACTGATTAATGACTCCGGTGCGATAATACTTTGCTGTGCCAAGCACCACGCCGACCTGACGGTAGGGGAGATCCTGCAACTCGTCGTAGATATAAGGCGCGGTTTTCCAACTCATCCAGCGATCGAGGCCGAGCACAGTCAACAGCAGCAAGCCGATCATGACTAACAGGCTGTAGAACAGACGCTTTAACATGCAGAAGACTCGATCTCGGGAAATTTTTATCAGGCTACTTTACCCGCTGCTTTTGCGCAAGAAACGGTAAACTGTTTGCCGGGATTTTCGACATCAGGAGAGCGCTGGCAAGCCTGATGCAACGCTTATCAGCGTGCCAGACTGTAGGCCGGACAAGGCGTTCCCGCCGCATCCGGCACCAGGCTTAAGCGAGAAGAACGCGGTCGATACTGTGACAGCCGAGAGCTTTCAGCGTTGCGGAGGTTGCATCCCACTGAATCAACGGCGCATCGGCTTTTTCTGCCAGAACCGCGCGCTGGATATCCGGGTAATCATAACCCTTGAGATTCAACAGAATTAACGCACCCTGCAATGGCGGCAGAGTCGGGTTGAATGCGGCGTTTTCAGCGTAGCTGCCGCTGAAAATACGACCGTCTTTGCATTCCAGCGCTACACCGCTTGGTGACTTACTGTAAGGCATGTGCGAACGGTTTGCCGCGGCAATCGCCGCCTGAGAAAGCGCATCACCAGTTAACGCAAAGCCGTGATCCTGCTCGTCCATCAGCAGCGTTTTTATCTCCAGATCTTTTGGTCCAAAGGCATCCGGCAGATAGTCACGCAGTGCGTGCGCCTCGCGACCCGGCAGATGAATACGCAGATCCAGACCGCTGTTCAGTTCATTCATAAACTGACGGCAGTGACCACAAGGCGTGTAGTTAACGGTGATGGCCGCGAGAGCTTTCTCACCGCTTAACCAGGCGTGGCTGATAGCACTTTGTTCGGCATGAACAGTTTGCTGCATTGTTGCACCAATAAATTCCATATTGGCACCGAAATACCATGTACCACTCACGCCGCGTGCAATAGCGCCAACGTTAAAATTCGACAATGGCGTACGCGCACAGGCCGCAGCCAGCGGTAGCAGTGCGAAAGCCAGCGCGTCTTCGTCCAGCCCGGTTGCGCTCTTAAGCGAAGAGACTTGCTCCTCGGTCAACAAAGCGGGGAAGTACTTGTCTGCCAGAATAGGTTCCAGCGCAGATTGCAAGTTATCCGCAAGGTGGGCAAAAGCAGTTTGAAAACGTGGATGCATGGCGTTGCCTCATAATCATGTAATGGGATAACAGTTTACGAACCTGCTATGGCTTTATATGTGATCTGAATCTCATTAATTATGCAACGCGTGAAACGTACATCAAAAATGCGCGACGCATCGCAAATTTTAGCCCATTACTGCCAGAATAATTGGGAAAAGGAACGGCGCGATCAGCGAAGTTATAATCCCGCATAACACCAGCGCCAGCGAACTAAATGCGCCTTCCTGATAATCCAGCTCAGCACAGCGCGCCGTACCGAGGGCGTGGGAAGCCGTCCCCATCGCCAGACCGCGCGCCGCTTGGTACGAATACGCATCGCATTAAGTAACGTATGACCAAAGACCGCGCCGAGGATCCCGACGAAAATGACACAAACTGCACTGATTGCCGGAATACCGCCAATACTGCCGCCGACAGCCATCGCAATTGGCGTGGTGACTGATTTCGGTAATATTGACGCAGCAATTTCCGGTGAAGCCCCCATCAACAATGCCACGCAAGTCCCTGTCACCATCGCTACCACGCTGCCGATAAAACAGATGGTGATGATTGATTTCCAGCGGGCGCGGATTTGATGCAACTGTTCATATAAAGGATAGGCCAGTGCGACGACCGCCGGTTGCAGCAGATCGTTTAGCACTTCGCTACCTTTAAAGTAGCTGTCGTAAGAGATGCCGGTCAGCATTAAAAAAGGAATGATCACCACCATTGCCACCAGCAACGGGTTAAGCAAGGGAAACTTATACCGCGCCGCCAGCTTGCGGGCGGCAAAAAAGACAATCAACGTCAGCGGTAATGACCACCAGATATTTGCCATCATTCTTCTGATCCTTTCTGACCTACGACTTTACGTTCACCGTGCACCAGTTGAGAACTCCAGCTCACCACCAGAAAAACCACCAGCGTACTGACTGCACAGGAAACCACTACCGGGCCAAATTGCGCACGTAGTAAATCAAAATATTGCATTACGCCTACGCCAATCGGCACAAACAATAGCGCCATATAGCGAATTAAAACGTAACACCCCGGATTGACCCACTTCGCCGGAAGAATTTGCAAGGCCAGCAGGACAAACAGGATCAGCATCCCGATAATGCTGCCCGGAATGGTTACCGGTAGCAGGGATGCAATGAAAATGCCTGCATACAGGCAGGCATAAATCAGGACGAAAGCGCGTAAATATTGCCAGATAATGTTCAGTGTCTTACTCATAATCAACACCCCAGATGAGATGTATTCATCATACAATTAATTCATAAAATGTGCTACAGATCACATTAAGAATTCATCGCTATTTTTCGCGCCTGGGTATGACGATGTGAGCAGCGAACTCAGGCAAATCTGCTTTTTCGCAACAGAAAGTGTGTTTGCCATAGATCAAGCATAGAGAGGGATTGCAGCTTTGCCGCAATCCCTCTCGGCAGACCTTTAATCTGCTGACCGGAGGCGCTAACATAGCGCTTCATTTTTTTGCGGGTGATGATATGCGTGTGTTACTGGCGCCAATGGAGGGGGTACTTGACTCTCTGGTGCGCGAATTGCTGACCGAAGTTAACGACTACGATCTGTGCATCACTGAGTTTGTTCGCGTGGTGGATCAACTGCTGCCGGTAAAAGTTTTTCATCGCATTTGTCCTGAGCTACAAAACGCCAGCCGTACTCCTTCAGGTACGCTGGTGCGCGTACAGTTGCTGGGGCAGTTTCCGCAATGGCTGGCAGAGAACGCCGCCCGTGCGGTGGAATTAGGTTCCTGGGGCGTGGATCTTAACTGCGGCTGCCCGTCGAAAACGGTTAACGGCAGCGGCGGTGGGGCAACGTTACTGAAAGATCCCGAACTCATCTACCAGGGAGCGAAAGCGATGCGCGAAGCCGTACCGGCGCATTTGCCCGTCAGCGTGAAAGTGCGTTTGGGCTGGGACAGTGGCGAGAAAAAATTTGAAATTGCCGATGCTGTTCAACAGGCTGGCGCTACGGAGCTGGTGGTGCATGGGCGGACAAAAGAGCAGGGGTACCGCGCGGAGCATATCGACTGGCGGGCGATTGGCGAGATTCGCCAGCGGCTGAATATTCCGGTGATTGCCAATGGTGAAATCTGGGACTGGCAGAGTGCGCAACAATGCATGGCTATCAGCGGCTGCGACGCGGTGATGATTGGGCGCGGGGCGCTCAATATTCCCAACCTGAGTCGGGTGGTGAAATATAACGAACCGCGAATGCCGTGGCCGGAGGTCGTTGCATTGCTGCAAAAGTATACCCGTCTGGAGAAACAGGGAGATACCGGGTTATATCACGTCGCGCGGATTAAGCAGTGGTTGAGTTATTTACGTAAAGAATATGATGAAGCAACGGAATTATTTCAGCATGTGCGGGTGTTGAATAATTCCCCTGATATTGCAAGGGCTATTCAGGCAATTGATATCGATAAGCTGCGATAATAGTGGAATCGCAGCTTATCAGGGACAATGAATCGCTTATTCAGCTTCATCATCTTGTTGCGCTCCTTTCATGAGCTAAGCCACATATTGCTACTGGCGCAAGGAGCGCGCAGGGGGAGGACAATCGCCTCCTCCCCTGCACCCCCGGGCTCTGGCGAACAAAATCGCCGCTGCGCGGTACCTTCAGCTTATCCCCTTCGGCTACCGGGTCGGGCGCGAGGTAACGTCCTTGTAAGACGCGCCCTCAGCCCACATCCATGTGGGCTGCCCCGGCCTTCGGGGAACGCTTCAGCGATTTTGACGCCACCAACACCGGAGCTGTTTGCAAATCAAGTACACAAAACATCTAATTAGTAGCCTGACAACTTATATGCCATATCTGATTTTTAAAATATCATCTTAAATACGCCAGTCACCACCAGTAGCCCAATCAGGAAAATAATCAATACTGCCCAGAGTATAATTTTCATTGGCGTTCCTTTATTTGTGAATGCTGAATAAGTATAGGAAAAAATGAAACTCTTTGCCGTCATTCATAAGCAATTAAGATAAATCAGAGGATATCATTCACTTACTGTATATTTTTCTGGATATGTCGTTTTATTTCCGCTGATGTATTGCCACGCGAAACTAAAAAATATATCGCCACACACGGTAATCTCCGCGCACCGTTTCTTACCTGATTATTCCCCATGAATCGTGATTCATTTAATGCAGCAAGCGTCTGTTTTCCGCTTTTAATTTTGTTGGCTGGATGTGCGCCTGTGCACGAAACTCGCCAGGCGTTAAGCCTGCAAACGCCTGCCACGCAAGTGGACACGGCGTTACCTGCGGCATTGAAAAACGGTTGGCCAGACAGCCAGTGGTGGCTGGAATACCACGATAATCAACTCACTTCCTTAATTAATAATGCAATACAGAACGCGCCGGATATGCAGGTGGCTGAACAGCGCATTCAACTGGCTGAAGCGCAGGCGAAAGCAGTAGCGACCCAGGATGGCCCGCAGGTAGATTTTTCTGCGGATATGCAACGGCAAAAAATGTCGGCTGAAGGGTTAATGGGGCCGTTTGCCCTGAACGATCCTGCTGCCGGTACCACGGGGCCGTGGTATACCAACGGTACTTTTGGTTTAACGGCGGGCTGGCATCTTGATATTTGGGGAAAGAATCGGGCGGAAGTCACTGCTCGACTCGGTTCAGTAAAAGCTCGGGCAGCTGAACGTGAGCAGACCCGACAATTGCTGGCTGGCAGCGTGGCACGCCTGTACTGGGAGTGGCAAACCCAGGCAGCTTTGAACACTGTATTGCTGCAAATCGAAAAAGAGCAGAACACCATTATTGCGACCGATCGCCAGCTCTATCAGCGTGGAATGACCTCTTCGGTTGAAGGTGTGGAAACCGATATTAATGCCAGTAAAACCCAGCAACAGCTCAACGATGTCGCGGGTAAAATGAAAATTATCGAGGCGCGATTAAGTGCGCTCACCAACCATCAGAAAAGCGCATTGAAGCTGCATCCGGTCACGTTGCCGAAAGTGGCAAGCCAGCTTCCTGATGAACTGGGATATTCCTTGCTGGCCCGGCGGGCAGATTTGCAGGCGGCGCATTGGTATGTCGAGTCGTCGTTAAGTACCATCGACGCAGCAAAAGCGGCATTTTATCCCGACATCAATCTGATGGCCTTCCTGCAACAGGATGCTTTGCATTTAAGCGATCTTTTTCGTAGCTCCGCCCAACAGATGGGCGTCACGGCGGGGCTGACATTGCCGATATTCGACAGCGGCAGACTTAATGCCAATCTTGATATTGCGAAAGCCGAAAGCAACTTGTCGATTGCCAACTACAACAAAGCAGTGGTCGAGGCGGTGAATGATGTGGCGCGGGCGGCGAGTCAGGTGCAGACACTGGCAGAGAAAAACCAGCATCAGGCGCAAATTGAGCGCGATGCCATACGTGTGGTGGGGCTGGCACAGGCGCGATTTAACGCGGGCATCATCGCGGGTTCCCGCGTCAGTGAAGCCAGAATTCCGGCGCTTCGCGAACGAGCCAACGGCCTGCTTTTGCAAGGGCAATGGCTGGATGCCTCCATTCAACTCACCAGTGCGCTGGGCGGGGGCTACAAACGCTGAGGATATGCGCCTTCTATACTTAACGTTTAGTCAGCGTTAGGTGGAGAACTCAATGGCGCAGGTCGCGATTATTACCGCTTCCGATTCAGGGATAGGTAAAGAGTGCGCGTTATCACTGGCGCAGCAGGGGTTTGATATTGGCATTACCTGGCACTCTGATGAAGCAGGGGCAAAAGATACCGCCCGTGAGGTGGTTAGCCACGGTGTACGTGCGGAGATCGTGCAGCTGGATCTCGGTAAACTGCCAGAAGGAGCACTGGCGCTGGAGAAACTTATTCAACGGCTGGGGCGCATTGATGTGCTGGTGAATAATGCGGGCACGATAGCCAAAGCGCCGTTTCTTGATATGGCTTTTGATGAGTGGCGAAAGATTTTTACCGTTGATGTCGATGGTGCATTTTTATGCTCGCAAATTGCGGCCCGCCAGATGGTGAAACAAGGGCAGGGCGGTCGCATCATCAACATTACGTCGGTACATGAACATACGCCGCTGCCGGATGCCTGCGCCTACACAGCCGCTAAACATGCGCTCGGCGGGTTAACTAAAGCAATGGCGCTGGAGTTAGTGCGGCACAAGATTCTGGTGAATGCGGTCGCGCCTGGCGCGATTGCCACGCCGATGAACGGAATGGATGACGGCGATGTGAAGCCTGATGCAGAGCCTTCGATCCCCCTGCGACGTTTCGGCGCAACGCAAGAGATTGCCAGCCTGGTGGCCTGGCTATGTTCCGAAGGCGCCAATTACACCACCGGGCAGTCGCTGATTGTCGATGGCGGTTTTATGCTGGCAAATCCGCAGTTTAAGCCGGAGTAGTGCAATGAGGTGAGTGGCTATTTCAATAGGTAATATTTTGTAGGCCTGATAAGACGCGCAAGCGTCGCATCAGGCATGGTGCACCGGATGTCGGATGCGGCGCGAACGCCTTATCCGACCTACAGGCCGCATCATGAGATAACTGCTTTACGCCTGATTATCCGGCTTTTTCTTCCCGCGCCGTTTCAGCCACCAGCGAACACCAACCACCAGAGCCACAACCAGAATCAACCAAACCCAGTGCTTCAAATGTTGGTCAAGTTCGTGCAACCACGGCGAAATCACCTGGCCACCTGCGTAGCCAATGGTGGTAAAAATCAGCGCCCAGGCAAATGCGCCGAGAATATTCAGCGGTAGAAATATTTTCGGCGGTAGCTGACTAGCGCCAATCAGCGTCGGACCAATCACCCGAAAGCCATACATAAAACGTGTACCAATAACAAACAGATACGGATGACGTTGGATCAGCTTCTGCGCCCGTTCAATTTTATCCTGATGTTTTGAGAAACGGCGTAACAGCTTGCCGCCAAACCGCCGCCCGCACAGATAAAGCGCCTGGTCGCCAATCATGCCGCCAAGTGCTACGGAAAGTACCACTAGCGGGAATTTCAGCAGCCCCTGATGCGCGGCAACACCACCGAGCAAGGTGACGGTTTCACCTTCAGCCAGACTGCCAAGTACCAGCGCGGCATAACCATATTGTGAAATAAGTGTATTAATATCCATAGGCCAGTCTGTCTCCCTTTGGTTACCTGTAAGCATACACCCAGTAAATTATTCACGCAGAAAAAGCCCCTCAGGGTAGTGCACTAATTTTGTGGTTGAATAAAAAATAATCACAAGCTGACTTATACTTGAACTGTCAGGTTCATGAACTCACAACAAGGGGGCGGTATGAGCCATGTCTGGGGACTGTTTTCCCATCCCGATCGTGAAATGCAGGTGATTAATCGTGAAAACGAAACGATTTCTCATCACTACACCCACCACGTTTTGCTGATGGCGGCGATTCCGGTGATTTGCGCCTTCATTGGCACCACGCAAATCGGCTGGAATTTTGGCGATGGCACTATCCTGAAGTTATCCTGGTTTACCGGACTGGCGTTGGCTGTCTTATTTTATGGCGTGATGCTGGCTGGGGTCGCGGTGATGGGGCGGGTCATCTGGTGGATGGCGCGCAATTACCCACAGCGCCCGTCGCTTGCGCACTGTATGGTTTTCGCGGGATACGTCGCGACGCCGCTGTTTCTAAGCGGTCTGGTAGCGCTTTACCCGCTGGTCTGGCTGTGTGCTCTGGTCGGCACGGTGGCGCTGTTTTACACGGGGTATCTGCTTTATCTCGGTATTCCAAGCTTCCTGAATATTAACAAAGAGGAAGGTCTTAGCTTTTCCAGTTCGACACTGGCGATTGGTGTGCTGGTACTGGAAGTCCTGCTCGCCCTTACCGTCATACTTTGGGGGTACGGTTATCGTCTGTTCTAGAAAGTTCTTTTGCGTTGCATTGCTGGCGTAAATGTCAGCAATGCAGCATTTCCTCACGATTCTCCTTTGACGACCGCACTTTTTGCTCGTTATGATGGCTTCGCTAGCCTCAGTAAATCCTTACTCCGGCGGTGCGCAACCCGTGCGCGTGAACCACTATTTGAATGCTCATCATGCCGAAATTTCGAGTTTCTTTATTTAGCCTGGCCCTGATGCTGGCTGTGCCTTTTGCACCGCAGGCCGCTGCGAAAACGGCAGCCGCTACCACCGCTTCGCAGCCGGAAATTGCTTCCGGTAGTGCGATGATTGTTGATCTTAATACCAACAAAGTGATCTATTCGAACCACCCGGATCTGGTGCGTCCGATTGCCTCAATCACCAAATTAATGACTGCGATGGTTGTGCTGGATGCACGACTGCCGCTGGATGAGAAACTAAAAGTAGACATCAGCCAGACGCCGGAGATGAAAGGGGTCTATTCGCGCGTACGACTGAACAGCGAAATCAGCCGTAAAGATATGCTGCTGCTGGCGTTGATGTCTTCGGAAAACCGCGCGGCGGCGAGCCTGGCACATCATTATCCTGGCGGTTATAACGCATTTATTAAAGCAATGAATGCGAAAGCAAAAGCTCTCGGGATGAATAACACGCGCTTCGTTGAACCGACCGGGCTATCAGTGCATAACGTTTCGACTGCCCGTGATCTGACCAAATTGTTGATTGCCACCAAACAATATCCGTTGATCGGTCAGTTAAGTACCACCCGTGAAGATATGGCGACCTTCTCTAACCCGTCGTATACGCTGCCATTCCGCAATACTAACCATCTGGTGTATCGCGATAACTGGAATATCCAGCTAACCAAAACGGGCTTTACCAATGCCGCAGGGCATTGCCTGGTGATGCGCACGGTTTTCAATAATAAACCGGTGGCGCTGGTGGTGATGGATGCGTTTGGCAAATATACCCATTTTGCCGATGCCAGCCGCCTGCGTACATGGATTGAAACCGGCAAAGTGATGCCCGTTCCGGCAGCGGCGTTGAGTTATAAAAAACAAAAAGCCGCCCAGATGGCGGCGGCAGGGCAGACGGCACAAAACGATTAAGTTTGCTTGCCCGTAGGCCGGATAAGGCGTTTACGCCGCATCCGGCATTCGTTGCCCGTGCCTGATGCGATGCTTGCGCATCTTATCAGGCCTACAAATGTGACGCGCCCGTAGGCTGGATAAGGCGTTGA